>NZ_JBFTPJ010000296.1:0-6083 GCF_056398445.1 Variovorax sp. 01T439_2 | reverse complement strand
CCACCAGCCGCGCGAGCGGCAGGTGCGCCTGGCTGGCGAGCACGCGCGTGAGCGGCACCAGCAGGAACAGGCTCACGTCGTTGGTCACCAGCGCGGACAGGAACGCCGCGCTGGCGGTCAGCAGCAGCGCCAGGCTGCGCTGGCTGTGCGTGCGCGCGAGCAGGCGCTGCGCGGCGGCCTGCAGCATGCCGCTTTTCTCGACCCCCTGCGTGATCGCGAGCAGCCCCGCGAGCGCGCCCACGGTCTGCCAGTCGACCAGCCGGAGCCAGTCCATCGGCGCGCGCGGGCGCAGGAAGGCGAACAGCAGCGCGACGGCGGCCAGCAGCCACAGCAGGCCGTTGCCGCCGCCGTGTTCGGAGGGCGCGGCTGCCCGCGCCTGCGTTTCAGCGGCCGGCGAGTTCACGCAGTTCGCGCTTGAGCACCTTGCCGATCGCGCTGCGCGGCAACTCGTCAATGAACTGCAGCCGCGCCAGGCGCTGCGTCTTGCCGAGCTGCGCGTTGGCCCATTGCAGCAGCGCGTCCTCGGACGTGCCGTCACCCTCGCGGCGCACCACGAAGGCCACCGGCGTCTCGCCCCATTGCTCCGACGGCACGCCGGCCACCGCCACGTCGGCCACGGCGGCATGGCCGCGCAGCACGGCTTCGAGATCGCTCGGATAGATGTTGAAGCCGCCGCTGATGATCATGTCCTTCTTGCGGTCGAACAGCGTGAGGAAGCCCTCGGCGTCGAAGCGGCCGATGTCGCCTGTGCGGATGAAGCGCTTGCCGGCGGCGTCGAACCATTCCGCTTCGCGCGTCTTCTCGGGCTGGCGGTGGTAGCCGGTCATCATGCCGCCCGAATGGCCCACCACCTCGCCGGCCAGTTCGATGTTGGCACGCGGGATTTCGCGGCCCTCCTCGTCGATCAGGCGGATGTCGCTGCCTTCGGCCGGCTGGCCGACGGTGTGCAGCTTGTCCGGGTGCAGATGGGCTTCGAGGATGCAGGTGCCGCCGCCTTCGGTCATGCCGTAGAACTCGATCAGCCCGCCGGGCCAGCGCCCCAGCACGTCGGCCTTGAGCGCGGCGTTGAAGGGCGCGCTGGTGCTGAACTTGAAGCGGAAGGACGAGAGGTCGTGCGCATCGAAGCGCGGATGCGCCATCAGGCGCTGGTACTGCACCGGCACCAGCATCGTGTGCGTCACGCGGCGCTGCGCGGCCAGCTGCAAATAACCGAGCGCGTCGAACTTGGGCATCAGCACCACGCAGCCGCCGAAGGCGATGGTCGGAAAGAACACCACCAGCGTGGTGTTCGAATAGAGCGGCGTCGACAGCAGCGTGACGGTGTCGGGGCCGTAGCCGTACCTGGCGCCGCGCTGCACATGGGCCCAGCGCATGCCGTGGCCCTGCACGATGCCCTTGGGCTCGCCGGTGGTGCCCGACGAATAGATGATGTTGAAGGGCCAGGAAGGCTGCGTCTCGACGGCGCGCGGCTGCGTGCCCGCGGGGGCCAGCCAGCCCTCGAGGGCCTGCCCCGCGGCGGAGCCGTCGAGCGCCACGCGCGGGATGCCGCCTTCCTTCGCAGGGCCGACCACCTCGGCCGCCGAGGCATCGGTGAAGAGAACGCGCGCATCGGCATCCTCGATCATGCGAGCCAGGCTGGCCGGCGTGGAGCCGGGCGCCAGCGGCGCGACCGCGACGCCCGCGCGCAAGGCGCCGAGGAACACCGCCGCATAGTTCACCGAGGACGCCGCGCAGACCGCGATGGCATCGCCCGGCCCGAGGCCGTCGCGCTGCAGGGCGGCCGCGACGCGGTCCATCAGCGCGTCGAGCGCGCTGTAGTCCAGCGCCTGTTGCGCGTCCGCGAGCGCGGCGTGGCCGGGCGTGTGTTGCGCGTGGAGGCGAACCAGGTCGGCGATGGCGCCGAAGCCGCGCTCCATGGCGGCTTGAATGGCAGGGTGCGTTTGCAAAATTCGATCCTTCGTCTTGGCCAGACGGCAGGATAGCGAAGACCCCGGCCCGGCGGTGAGCCGCACGCGACGGGCGTGCGCCTACGCCGCGCGCAGCGTGCGGCGCGGCCGCCGCGCGGCCTTGTCCCGGTGCGCCCACTCGGCCTGCTCGATCAGTCGGCCGAGCTCGGCCACGGCCGGGCTGCGCTCCCCCGCATCGCCTTCGCCGTAGGCCAAGGTGAAGTCCAGCATCGGCAGCGCCGGCAGGCCATGGCGCTCGTCCAGCACCGCCATGCCGGGGCGCAGGTTGTCGCGCGTGAAGGTGGCCACGGCCAGGCCGCTCAGCGCGGCCGTGCGCAGGTCCTGCAGGCTGTGCGAGCTGAAGGCGCCGTGCCAGGGAATGCCGGCCTGGTTCAGCGCATCGATGCTGACCTGGCGGCACACGCAGGGCGGCGGCGAATAGGCCAGCGGCAGCGAGGCGCCGTCCGTGCGCTCGAAGCCCTCGGCCGCGGCCCACACCATCGGCAGGCGCCGCAGCAGCGTGCCCTCGACCTCGCCCGAGACCGACACCACCACCGCCAGGTCGAGCTCGCGCTCGCGCACCATCGTCGCCAGGTCGAGCGTCAGGCCCACGCTCACCTCCAGCCTCACGTTGGGGCAGCTGCGCGCGAACTGTTGCAGGAGCTGCGGCAGGCCCTCGCTCATGAAGCTCTCGGGCACGCCGAAGCGCACCGTGCCTTCGATCGGCGAGCAGCGGAAGTGCCGCGCCAGCGCGTCCTGCGCCTGCAGGATGCGCTCGGCATGGCGAAGAAAGTCTTCGCCGTCGGCGGTCAGGCGCAGGCGCCGCGTGGTGCGGTGGAACAGCGGGCGCCCGACCAGTTCCTCGAGCCGGCGGATCTGGTGGCTGACCGCCGATTGCGTCAGGTGCAGCTGCTCGGCGGCGCGCGTGAAGCCATTGGCGCGGTGGACGGCGGTGAAGGCTTGCAGGAGGCCGGTATCGAAGTTCATGGCCGCCAGATTAATGAAGTCGCTTCCTGAGTGGAAGTAAATTTAATCATTTGCCTAATGAAATCGGGGTCTTGAGAATGCCCCGGACCACCTACTTTCCCTTCACGTCCCCATGTCCTCTTCCCCCCGCCATCCCTCTCTCGCGCTGGCCGCCATCTGCCTGGCGGCGCTGATGTTCGGCCTGGAGATTTCCAGCGTGCCGATCATCCTGCCGGTGCTCGAAGCGCGGCTGCACGCCGGCTTCCGCGACCTGCAATGGATCATGAACGCCTACACCATCGCCTGCACCACGGTGCTGATGGCCACCGGCACCCTGGCCGACCGCTACGGACGGCGCCGCATGTTCGCGCTCACGGTGCTGGCCTTCGGCCTGGCCTCGCTGCTGTGCGGCCTGGCGCCCAGCACGCCGGCGCTGATTGCCGCGCGCTTCCTGCAGGGCATGGCGGGCGGCGCGATGTTCATCTGCTCGATTGCGATCCTGTCGCACCAGTTTCCGGACGGCCGGGCGCGCGGCCGCGCCTTCGCGATCTGGGGCGTGGTGGCCGGCATCGGCCTGGGGTTCGGGCCGGTGGTGGGCGGCGCGATCATTGCGCTGGCCAGCTGGCACTGGGTCTTCCTTGCGCACGTGCCGCTGGCGCTGCTGGGGCTGGCGCTGATCATGGCCGGCGTGGCGGAGTCGCGCGATCCGCTGGCCCGCCAGCAGAAGCTGGACCTGGCGGGCATCGTCACGCTGACCACCGCGGTGCTCGGGCTCACCTGGCTGATCACGCAGGGCGACAGCCTGGGCTGGAGCAGCCCGGCCGCGCTGGGCCTGATGGCCGCCACCGCGGCGGGGCTCGCGGCCTTCGTCGCGGTCGAGCGCTTCCATCCGCACCCGATGTTCGACTTCTCGGTGTTCCGCATCCGCGACTTCTCGGGCGCCATCCTCGGCTGCATCGGCATGAACTGCAGCTACTGGCCGTTCATGATCTACCTGCCGCTGTATTTCTCCGCCGGCCTGGGCTACGGCACGACCGCCGCCGGCCTGGCGCTGCTGGTCTACACGGTGCCCTTCCTCGTGATGCCGCCGATCGCGCAGTGGCTGCTGCTGCGCTACCAGGCGCGCTTCGTGATTCCCGCAGGCCTGTTCCTGATCGGCCTGGGCTTCATCGCGATGAAGTGGGGCAGCGGCCTCGCGCAGCTGGGCGGCTGGACGGTGCTGCCCGGTGCGCTGGTCGCCGGCATCGGCCTGGGCCTGACCACCACGCCCGCGACCAACATGACCACCGCCTCGGTGCCCGCGCACCGCGCCGGCATGGCCTCGGGCATGGACGTCAGCGCGCGCCTCATCTCGCTGGCCATCAACATCGCGGTGATGGGCCTGGTGCTGGTGGCGGGCATCCTGGCCGCGCTGCGGGGCTCGCTGGGGACGGCGCTCGATGCGGCGCGGCTGCGCGCATTGGCCGAGCAGCTCGCGGGCGGGGACGTGGCGGGGGCGCAGCAGGCGCTGGCGGCCACGCTGGCGGTGCCGGATGCTTCCGGTGCGCTCCTGCAGGCCGCCGTGACCCACGGCTTCGGATGGGTCATGCTGTACGGCGCGCTCGGCGCCTGGTTGACCGCGGCGCTCAGCTTCGCGGTGTTCGGCGGCCGGCAGGCTGCGTCCGTGCGGGACGCGTCACCGGGGATGGCCGGCGGGCGATAAGGCGCGCCGGCGGCCGTTTGTCARACGCCCGCGGCGTGCGCCTGCTGGTCCGCGTGGTAGCTCGAACGCACCATCGCGCCCACGGCCGCGTGGCTGAAGCCCATCTTGTAGGCCTCTTCCTCGAACATCTTGAAGGTGTCGGGGTGCACGTAGCGGCGCACCGGCAGGTGCGAGCCCGACGGCGACAGGTACTGGCCGATGGTCAGCATGTCGATGTCGTGGGCGCGCATGTCGCGCATCACCTGCAGGATCTCTTCGTCGGTTTCGCCCAGGCCCACCATGATGCCGCTCTTGGTCGGCACCTGCGGATGCAGCGCCTTGAACTTCTTCAGCAGGTTGAGGCTGAACTGGTAGTCGCTGCCGGGGCGCGCTTCCTTGTAGAGGCGCGGCGCGGTTTCGAGGTTGTGGTTCATCACGTCCGGCGGCGCGGCCTTGAGGATCTCGAGCGCGCGGTCGTCGCGGCCGCGGAAGTCGGGCACCAGGATCTCGATCTGCGTCATCGGCGAGAGCTCGCGGATGTTCGTGATGCAGTCGACGAAATGCTGGCTGCCGCCGTCGCGCAGGTCGTCGCGGTCGACGCTGGTGATCACCACGTACTTCAGGCGCAGCTTGGCGATGGTCTTGGCGAGGTTGAGCGGCTCGTCCTTGTCGAGCGGGTCGGGGCGGCCGTGGCCCACGTCGCAGAACGGGCAGCGGCGCGTGCACTTGTCGCCCATGATCATGAAGGTGGCCGTGCCGTTGCCGAAGCATTCGCCGATGTTCGGGCACGAGGCTTCCTCGCAGACCGTGTGCAGGTTGCTCTCGCGCAGGATCTGCTTGATCTCGTAGAAGCGCGTGGTGGGGCTGCCGGCCTTCACGCGGATCCATTCGGGCTTCTTGAGCACCTCGCCCTGCTGCACCACCTTGACGGGAATGCGCGAGAGCTTGGCCGCGGCCTTCTGCTTGGCGAGCGGGTTGTAGTTTTCGGCGCTTTGCGCGTCGCGGACGACTTCTGTGGTGCTCATTGGATTGCTAAGGCGCCAGGTAGGTGCCGAGCTTCTGGCTCAGGACCCGGGCAGCTTCTTCCCATGTGGTTTGGACCCCGATTGTAGAAAGATCGACCGTTTGCAGCCCCGCATAGCCGCAAGGGTTGATGCGCGAGAAGGGTTCGAGGTCCATCGCGACGTTGAGCGCCACGCCGTGGTAGGTGGCATGGCGGCTCACCTTGATGCCGAGCGCGGCGATCTTGCCGAGGCCGCGGAACGGGTCGCCGGCGGGCAGCGGGCCGGTCAGCGCGGCATGCGAAAAAGGATCGTCGAGTCGCACGTAGATGCCGGGTGCGCCCGCCACGCGGTGGCCCGTCACGCCGAAGTGGGCCAGCGTGCGCAGCACCGATTCCTCGATGCGGTAGACGTATTCCGCGGTGGCCCGTCACGCCGAAGTGGGCCAGCGTGCGCAGCACCGATTCCTCGATGCGGTAGACGTATTCC
>NZ_JBFTPJ010000295.1:0-6085 GCF_056398445.1 Variovorax sp. 01T439_2 | reverse complement strand
GGCGCGCAGCGAATGGTTCCTGCAGGGCACGGAGCAGCCGCTCTTCGCGCTCGACAACGCCGGCACAGCGGCAGGCGCCGGGGCCGCGCCGCGCATCACCGCGCCGGCCGACGGCACCATCATCGCGCTGGACCCCGACATTCCGCCGCTGCACCAGCGCGTGCGCTTCGAGTCCGAAGGCCGCGGCGTGCAATGGCGCATCGACGGCAAGCTGTTTGCGCGCGGCAACAGCGCGCAGTGGCTGCCGTGGCCCGGGCGCCACGTGATCGAACTCGCCGATGCCACCGGCAAGGTGGTCGACCAGCGCAAGCTCGAAGTGCGCGGCGCGGGCGTGGTCGCGAAAAGCGCGCGCCGGTAGACGCGCCGGCGGCCACCCGAATCCCCCTGCTTTCGACTGCGGCATTGCAGTCGCGCGAAAATTCATCCAATGATTGAATGAATTAGGTCTTTCTTATTCATATGCTCCTCCAAGCCCCCCGAACCTCCCTGGCCGACAGTGCCGCCGACAGCATCCGCGCCGAGATCGCGGCCGGCCGCTGGACCGTCGGATCGCGCATTCCGATCGAGCCGCAGCTTGCGCAACTGCTCGGCGTGAGCCGCGGCACCGTGCGCGAAGCCGTGAAGACGCTGGTCTCGCGCGGCCTGCTCGAAGTGCGGCAAGGCTCGGGCACCTATGTGCGCTCGGGCTTCGACCCGTCGGCCAGCCTGCAGAAGATGCGGCGCGCAAGCCTGCGCGACCAGTTCGAGGTGCGCCGCGCGCTCGAGGTCGAGGCCGCGCGGCTGGCCGCCGTGCGCCACACCGCCAAGGACCTGCGCAACCTGAACAGCCTGCTCAACAAGCGCGGCGTGCCCGACGCGAGCGACGGCGGCGCGGGCTTCATCGAGCGCGACCTGGCCTTTCACCTGGCGATCGTCGACATCTCGGGCAACCTCGCGCTGGCAGAAACCTGCCGCTTCATTGCCGGCTACATCAAGGAAACCATCGCGAGCACGATGGGCACCAGCCTGCCCGAACCCGACACGGCTGCGCACACCGCCATCCTCGAGGCCATTGCAAGCCGCGACCCCGACCGCGCCGCCGAGGCGGTGCGCGCCTTCATGTCGCCGATGATCGACGCGCTGGCGCAAGAAGCCGCGGAGCCCGCCCGATGAGCGCGGTGGCATTCCGGACGGCCCGCGCTGCCGACGAACTGCTGATCGACGCCGAGGCCGACAGCACGCCCGCGCCGCGCCCCACGCCGGCGGACAGCCTGGGCCGGCGCATCCTGCTGGGTGCGAGCGTGGTGCTGATCGCCTTCAACCTGCGGCCGGTGTTCGCCAGCCTGTCGGTGGTGCTGCCGGAGATCATCGCGGCCACCGGGCTCTCGGCCACCGCCGCGAGCCTGCTGACCACGCTGCCCATCGTCTGCCTGGGCGTGTTCGCGCCGCTGGCGCCGGGCCTGGGCCGGCGCTTCGGCACCGAGCGCACGCTGCTCGCCTGCATGGTGCTCATCCTCGTGGGCACGCTGCTGCGCGGCACCGGCAGCATCCCGCTGCTGTTCGTGGCCTCGGCCATCGCGGGCAGCGGCATCGCGGTGTCGAACGTGCTGCTCTCGGGCCTGGTGAAGCGCGACTTCGCCAGGCAGGCGGCGCTGATGATGGGCCTCTACACCATGGCGGTGTGCGGCGGCGCGGCCAGCGCGGCGGGCCTCACGGTGCCGCTCGAACATGCGCTGGGCGGCGGCTGGACCTATGCGCTGGCGATGTGGGCGGTGCCCGCGTTGCTGGTCACGCTGATCTGGGCGCCGCAGGCGCTGCCGCTGAAGCCAGTGGCCAGCGAATCGGGCTTCACCGTGCGCGGGCTGTGGCGCGACCGGCTGGCCTGGCAGGTCACTTTCTTCATGGGCCTGCAATCGGCGCTGGCCTACACCGTGATGGGCTGGCTCGCACCCATCCTGCGCGAACGTGGGCTCGGCGGCGAGACGGCCGGCTACGTCGTGTCGCTGGCGGTCATGACGCAGGTGGTGACCTGCCTCATCGTTCCCGCAGTGGCCGTGAGGCTGCGCAACCAGCGCGGGCTGGCGGTGGCGCTGGCCATTGTCACGGTGGCCGCCATGCTGGCGATGCTGTTCGCGCCGCTGGGCGGCGTGTGGCTGTGGGCCGTGCTGCTGGGCATTGCGCAGGGCGGCACCTTTGCGCTGGCGCTCACCTTCATGGTRCTGCGCTCGCCCGATTCGCACGTGGCGGCACACCTCTCGGGCATGGCGCAGGGCGTGGGCTACGTGGTGGCCGCCTGCGGGCCGCTGGTGGCGGGCCTGCTGCACGGCTGGACCGGCAGCTTCCGCGCGTCGTCATGGCTCTTCATCGGGCTGGGCATTGCGCTGGTGATGGCGGGCCTTGGCGCGGGGCGCTCGATGCACGTGGGCGCGGTGACGRTTCCGCGGCACTGAGAAGAGAAGAGCGTGCGGCGTTGCCGCCTACTGCGGTCCGCCGCAGAAGCTCGCCCTTTCGGTGGTCCGGGCCGTGAAGTGCAGGCGCGTGGTGGTGGTCTCGCTGGCCGGCGTGTTCTGCGGCCATTCGCTCTGCAGCCAGGTGTACTGCCAGGCGTAGGCTCCACCCGGGCTCGCGGGTTCGCCGTAGCTGATGCGAAGGCTGCCGCTGCTTTCGTCGTGGCAGTGCTTCGACTGCTTGTATTCCTTTTCGCTGAAGCAGGCGCGGACCATCTTCGAGCACGAAAACGGAATGCCTTCATGCACGGCGCGGCTCGCATCCTCGAGCGGAACGAAGTCGGCCTTGCTGAACGAAGCACCGCCGCCCGAATACATCTCCGACACGGTCTGGAGCACCGCCACGGCCCACTGCCCTTCGGCCAGCGGATAGAGCGCCGGCGCCAGCGAAATGCGTGCGTCCGCGGTGGCCGGGTCGGCCGCCTTCTTCAGCAATGCGGCCGCATAGCCGCTGAAGTCGTGCAGGCGGTTCAGCTGCCACGCGCCTGTGCCCGCGATGCGCTTGACGCGCGCCATGGCCAGCGGTTCGCCCGAGAACACCGCGTAGTCGCCCGCTGCGCCGCCGCGCGGCCGGTACAGGCCCAGCGCCTGCGGATCGCAGGGCTGCGGCAACAGCGCACAAAGCTGCGTGCGCCAGTCCGCATCGAGCGACTCCGGCTTCTTGACCGCATCGAAAAGCTGCGCCGACGGCGCGGCGCAAACGGGCCCCGCAAGCAGCAGGGCGAACATCGGCAGGGCGGCGGTGCGAAGAATGGGCAGCGGGTTCATGGACCGGCATGGTAGCCAGCCCGCCCGGAACTTGCTGCAACCAATTGCGGTGCAGGCGGGTCGATGCTGTAGCCTTCATTCATTCATTCACGCGGGCCATCCCGGCCTCGAACGGAGCAAAGATGGCTGACAGGATTCTCGTGTTCTATGGCTCGTACCGTTCCGACCGCATGGGCATTCGCCTGGCCGACTACCTGGTGGCGGGCCTCGATGCGCGAGGCGCCGAGGCCGAGCTGATCGACGCCAAGGCCGTCGGCCTGCCGATGCTCGACCGCATGTACAAGGAATACCCCGAAGGCACCGCGCCCGCGGCGATGGAAGCGCTGGCGCAGAAGATACGCGGCGCGGATGCTTTCGTCTTCGTGACCGGCGAATACAACTGGGGCCCGCAGCCCGGCCTGAAGAACCTGACCGACCACTTCCTCGAGGAATGGTTCTGGCGCCCCGCCGCCATCGCGAGCTATTCGGCCGGCCGGTTCTCGGGCGTGCGCTCGGGCACCGTGTGGCATTCGGTTTTGTCGGAGATGGGCATGGTCGTGGTGTCGAGCACATTGGCGGTCGGGCCCATCTCGCAAACGCTCGATGCCGGCGGCAAGCCCACCGGCAGTGCGGGCGAATCGCTCGATCGCTCCTTCGGAAGGTTCGCCGACGACCTGGCCTGGTGGACCGAGGCGGCACGCGCGCAGCGGGCGCGCAAGGCGCCGCCTTATTGAGCGACCCTAGGCACCCGCCTTCGCAGCCTCCGTCAGCGCCACCGACACGCACTCCAGCGCAATCGCCAGCTGCGTGAGCGTCGGCAGGCCGAATCCCAGCCGGAACACCAGCGGGTCGTCGCCGAACCACGGGCCGGGCGCGACGCGCGTGCTGTACCTGGCCAGCGCCGCATAGAAGCGCTCGACGGCCGCGGCGTCGAAGAGCTCGCGCCTGAGCCGCATGCAGCACAGCGCCCCGGCATCCGGGCGCACCCACTCGATGTGGCTGGCGTGGCGCGACACCCAGGCCTCGGTGAACTGCAGGTTTTGCGCGAGGAGCTTGCGACGCTCGCCGATGATCCGGTCGCGCTGCCTGAACACGGCCAGCGCAAGCGCCTCGTCGACCGGCGAGCACGAGATCACCGTGCTGAACTTCGCCGTGACCAGCGCCTGGCGCAGCGCGGCGTCGCGCGTGATGGCCCAGCCGATGCGAAGGCCCGCCGAACCGTGGCACTTGGACAGCGAGGACACCGAGATCACCCTGTCCCCCAGCCCGGCAGCAGGGGGCACCGCGGCATCGTCGCCATAGGCCGCCTCGCGGTAGGTCTCGTCGATCACGAGCCAGGCCTTCGGCGCATGTTCGGCCAGCATCGCGACGATCTCGCGCAGSGTCTGCGCCGGAATCGCGACGCCCGACGGGTTCTGCGGCGAGGCCAGGCTCAGCACCCTGGTCTTCGGGGAGAGCAACTGGCGCAGCGCGTCCAGGTCGATGCGGTAGCCGGTGTCGAAGCCGAGCGGCAGCGCGCGCGTGGTGGCGCCAACGGCGGCCAGCGCGTTGCGCGCCAACGGGAACACCGGCTCGGCCACGACGGCTTCGTCGCCCGCCTGGCACAGCGTGAAGGCGATCAGGAACAGCGCGTGGGCACCGCCGACCGTGACCACCACGTCGTCGGCATCGACGCCATGCTCGTTCGCGATTTCCTGGCGCAGGGCGGAGCTGCCGGCCGCGGTGCCGTAGTCCAGCGAAAAATCCGCATCCTCGCCGAAGGCCATGTCCGCCAGTTCCGCGAGCCGCACGCTCGGCCCCACGCTTTCGGCAAGGTCGAAGCGCGGTGCCTTGCTGACGAGGGAAATGATTTCGTTGTCGGGAAACCGTGCCATGAACTGCCGCTTGATCCGTTGCTGTCGATGCCTGCGATGTTGCAGTTTCATGACCGGCGATAACAGCCACACTTTTCTGAAATTTGGTGCAGTACAGTTGGGTGCAGTGCCATCCACGCCAGCAGGAGTGATCCGTGTCGCAATCTCCCCGGTTCCGCTATGAAGAAATTGCCGATTTCGTGGCCGGCCTGGCCGGCCGCGGCACGCTGAAGCCGGGCGCGCGGGCGCCGTCGCTGCGCGAGATCAGCACGCAGCAGCGCACCAGCCTGAGCACCGCGGTGCAGGCCTACCGCCTGCTCGAAGACCGCGGCATCCTCGAAGTGCGGCCGCAGTCGGGCTATTACGTTGCCAAGCCGCCGCCCGCGCTGCCCGTGCCCACCACCGCGCGCCATTCGATCCGGCCCGCCAAGGTGGAACTGTCGGGCCTGATGCTCGACCTGCTGAAGCACGCGTCGGACGAAGCCTTCGTGCCGCTCGGCTGCGCCATTCCCAACCAGCGGCTGCTGTCTTCCTCCAGGCTCGACCTCGTGCTGGCCCGCACGGCCCGCGTGAAGGGCAGCCAGTGCAACACCTACTCGCCGCCGCACGGCGAGATGTCGCTGCGGATGGAGATCGCGCGCCGCGCGCTGCGCTTCGGACAGGCGCTGGCACCCGACGACATCGCCATCACCTGCGGCTGCACCGAGGCGCTGGCGCTCGCGCTCGATGCGGTCACGGAGCCGGGCGACACGGTCGCCATCGAATCGCCGACCTACTTCGGGCTGCTGCAGGTGCTGCGCGCAAAGAGGCTGAAGGTGGTCGAGCTGCCGACCGATGCCGACACCGGCGTCGCGGTCGACGCGCTGCGCGAGGTCGTGGCCTCGGGCAAGGTGCGGGCCTGCGTGCTGGCGTCGAGCTTCAGCAATCCGCTCGGCTGCACCATGCCCGAAGAGAACAAGCGCGCCGTGCTGCGCATCCTGGCCGAACACGGCGTGCCGC
>NZ_JBFTPJ010000294.1:0-10838 GCF_056398445.1 Variovorax sp. 01T439_2 | reverse complement strand
GGCACGCACCGCGCGCACCGAATCGTTCTGCGCGCCGTACAGGTTGGCCAGCGCCCGCCACGCGGTGGCGTCGCGCGGGTTCGTGGCCACCCAGTCGCGCAGCACCGGCACCAGGGGCGCGGGCTGGCGCATGGCCACGGCGGCATCGGCCGCGAGCAGCATCTCGGGCCGCTCCTTCGATTTGGCGTCGAGCAGGCTTGCGGCCTTGGGCGCGTTGCCGCCGGCCAGCTCGATCTCGGCATGGAGCCAGCGCGCCAGTTTGGCGGCGGAGGCGTCGTCGGCGGTGCGCGCGGTCAGCCGCTCGGCCAGGGTGCGCGCGGCGCGGAAGTCGCGCAGTTCCTTGGCCGACAGCGCGGCCGCGTAGAGCGTGCCGGCCTGCTGGGCCGCGCTGCTCTTGGCGAATTCGCCGCTGGAGGTCGCATCGACCCACAGCCGCAGCACGTCGACGCCCGGCCGCGTGAGCACGCGGGCGCGCGCGGCGATCATGGCGTGGTCCATGGCCAGCGGCATGGCCGGGGCGGTATCGAGGCGGAACTGGAAGCGCCCCTGCATGTCCGAGATGCGCTCCGACGTGAGCGGATGGCTGCGCAGGTAGGGGTAGGAGCCGTTGTCGTTCAGGCGCGAGGCGTACTGCAGCTTTTCGAACATGGCGGCCGCGCCCTGCGGCGCGAAGCCGGCCTGCGTCATCACGCCAAAGCCGACGCGGTCGGCCTCGCGCTCCATGTCGCGCGAGAAGCTCAGCTGGTTCTGCATGAAAAGCGCCTGGCTGCCCATCATCACGGCCTGGCCCGCATCGGCGTTGCGGCTCTTGCTGGCCGCGATCATGCCGAGGATCAGGCCGGCCAGCATCAGCGGCATCTGCTTGCCCTGCTGGTTCATGATGCGCGAGATGTGGCGCTGCGTGACGTGCGACAGCTCGTGCCCGAGCACCGTGGCCAGCTCGTCGCGGCTGCCCACCGTGGCAATCAGGCCCATGTTCAGGCCCAGGTAGCCGCCCGGCAGCGCAAAGGCATTGATGTTGCGGTCGCGCCCCAGCAGGATGGTCCAGGCAAAGCGCTCGTCGAGCTCGGGCGTGAGCTCGCCGCGCTGGCGGGCGGCGGCCAAGAGGCGCTGCCAGATGTCCTGCACGTAGGCGGCGATCACCGGGTCGTCGATGTAGTCGGTGTCGCGGTAGAGCTCGCGCGCAATCTGGTCGCCCAGCTGGCGCTCGGCACTGGCGGTCATTTCGCCGCCGTCGCCCAGGCCCGGCAGCACCTGCATCTGGGCGCGGGCCGGTACCGGCAGCAGGACCTGGCATGCTATTAAAACGATAGCGCAGAGCGACCGCAGAGTGGGCGCGGCGGAAGTCTTTTTGGTGGCAAAGGGAGTCAAGCGCGGCATTCCTCGTCCATGGCTCGGGCTCGTATGATGCACCTCTACACCCGAACGTTCACACATGAGTTCCCTCACCCATTTCGATGCCCAGGGCCAGGCCCACATGGTCGACGTGGCGGCCAAGCCCGCCACCCATCGCGTGGCCGTGGCCACCGGCCGCATCGAGATGCAGCCCGCCACGCTGGCGCTGATCGAATCGGGCACCGCCAAGAAGGGCGACGTGCTCGGCATCGCGCGCATCGCCGGCATCCAGGCCGCCAAGAAGACCAGCGACCTGATCCCGCTGTGCCACCCGCTGGCGCTCACGCGCGTGGCGCTGGCCTTTGCGCTGGCCGAAAAAGGCAATGCGCCGCAGGTGGTGTGCACCGCCACCGTCGAGACCGTGGGGCCGACCGGCGTCGAGATGGAAGCGCTGACCGCCGTGCAGGTGGCGCTGCTCACCATCTACGACATGTGCAAGGCSGTRGACCGYGGCATGCGCATCACCGACGTGCACGTGCTGGAGAAGCACGGGGGCAAGTCGGGCAGCTACCTGGCCGACCCTCAAGGCTAGGGCGCCTGCCCTTCGACCGGCAGCCCCTTCAGCCAGCGTTCGTACTCCGACGGAAAGGCGATGCGAAAACGCTCCGCCTGGCTGCGGGCTTCGTCGCCCCGCCCCATCAGTTCGGCGCTCTCGATCAGCTTGACGATCACCCGCGGCTCGGGCGAGAAATGCAGCGTGCGCTCGGCCAGTGAATGCATCGCGGCGGCGTTGTCCTGCGTGATGGCCGTGAGCGTGAGTTCGGCAAAGTCGACCTGCCTGGCAAAGAGCCACGATTTCCTGGCCTTGGCGAGCGTTCCGTCTTCATAGGCCGGCAGGCGCTCGTCGCGCGCCAGGTAGATCTGGCTGATGCGGATGTAGTCCCAGGTGGCATAGCCGACCACCGCCATCAGCACGGCGGCCGCAACGCAAGACAGCACCGGCGGCGCGAGCCCCCGGGCCTTCTTCTTCAGGCGCTCCCGCATCGAGGCCGGGCCGCCAGCACCCCGCGCCGGCCACAGCATGCCCAGGCACAGCCCGAACACCAGCTGGAACGGCCCGTACCAGAGCGGATATTCGAGCAGGCTGTGCAGCGCGATCGCGCCCAGCATGCCCCAGGCCATGAGCCGCACCGCGTCGCGCTCGCGCCAGGGCCGTGCCGCCATCACCATCCAGAGGAAGCCGCCGCAGATCAGCACCGACACCGGAATGCCCATTTCCACCGCCAGGTGCAGCGGCAGGTTGTGCGCGTTGTCCAATATCTCGGGGAAGCGCGGCCCGTCGTACAGCGTGCTGTAGTGCGCGAAGGCCAGCTCGCCCCAGCCCCACCCCGCGAGCGGATGCGCAGCAATCAGCGAGAGCACGTTGCGCCACAGGATCATCCGCGTGTGGTCGCCCGGCGCGCCCTCCTGCAGCCGCTGCATCATGCCCTCGACCTCGCCCGCCGCCAGCTGCGGCAGCAGCCAGGCGATGGCGAAGTAGACCGGGATCATCGCCAGCAGCACCAGCGGCGGCGGCAGGCTGAAGGGCGGAGCGCCGATAGCGCCGTCCGGGGCCGCGCCGCGGCGCTCCCGCCGCGCGATGAACGCCGCAACGCCCACGATCGACAGCAGCTGGAGCAGGCCCGTGCGCGAAGTGGACGCCGCCGCGGCCACCAGCAGCAGCAGCGCCGCCGCCGCCAGCCAGCGCCGAATGCGCGCCGAGGGCTGCGCCGCGTGGATCCAGAGCGCAGCCACCAGCGCCATGCTGATCAGCGTGGCGAACTGGTTGCGCTGGCGCAGGTTGCCATAGGCCTGGCCCAGCGCGGGCGTGGTGGTCCAGGGCACCAGCGGCTCCGCCAGGCCGTAGTACTGGAGCAGGCCCAGCACGGCGCTGACGAGGCCGGCCACCAGCACGCCCACCGCCAGCACCCCCGAGATGCCCGGCCCACCGCGCGCCATGCCCGCGCCCACGCAGGCTGCGGCCGCCATGGCGACGAGCACGACCACGGCCGGCAGCCATGCGGCCGCGCCGGCATGTGGCGAGGAAAAAAGCACGACCGCTGCCGCCCCGGCGCCCAGCCAGGCCCAGATGCCGCGCGACGGAGTGGCGGCAGGAATGACCAGCAGCATCGCCGCCAGGCAGACCCAGGTGGCCAGCAGCTGCCAGGCCTGGACCGACGGGCCGGCGACGAGCGGACAGAGAAACGGAAACGCCACCAGCCCGGCGCGCACGGCGCCAACGGCCTTGGATGGGAGAGCGGCCGCCTCGGCAGGCGCTGCGCGGGAAGTCATTCCGCCAATTGTGCCGACCGGCCGGGCCGACGAATGGCGGCGGGTGGGAGACGAGCGGCAGGGCAAGTGTTCAGCGCAAAACTTACCATCGCTGGTCACATTTGGACACCTTTGCAAACACTTTGCGCCAAYGAACCCATTTCCTTTATCCCGCAATCGCATRCGCCGGCAGACGGGTTTTAGCCTCGTCGAGGTTCTGGTCGCGATCGTGGTCCTGTCCTTTGGTTTGCTGGGCATGGTGGGCCTACAAGCGGCGTCGTTGCAAGCCAACCGTGATGCGCGGCTTCAATCGACAGCCGTGGTGCTGGCGCGAGAACTCGCGGAAATGATGCGCGGCAACAAGGACCAGGCCCTGCTCGCCACCGGCAATCCGTACCTGATAGGCGACCTCTCGCACCCGCTCGCCCCGCCTACTGCTTCCTACTGCCTAGCAATCGGCCAGAACTGCGGCACCGACAAAGCGGCTGTCGCGCAAGCTGAACTGACCGATTGGCTAGCACGGGTGGACGATGCACTGCCAGGCGCGCGAATCAGCATCTGCCGCGACAGCGCCCCCTTCGGTTCGGACGGCACTGCCGTGTGGACCTGCACCTCAACCAGCAACTCCGACCCGATCCTGGTCAAGATCGGCTGGAGCCGACCATCGACGAAGACGGGTACCGCCGCGGTCGTTCAGGCAGATCAGCCGTCCGTCGTGCTGCCCGTTACACCCGGGAGCACCCTGTGATTGCCCTTTCCTCACGCCGCCGCGCTCTGCGCGGGCTGACACTGATCGAACTGCTCGTCGCGATGGCGGTGGGCCTGGTGGTGGTGCTGGCGGCAGTCTCGGCCCTGACCGTCGCACGGCGCGGCTTCACCACGGTCGACGCGGCTTCGCAATTGCGCGACAACGGCCGGTTTGCGGCGGACATGATCCAGCGCATTGGCGTGCAGACCGGCTACCGGGATGTGTTCTTCGCGGCAACCCCTCGCCAGCCCACCACGACGGACCCGGCACCAAGCATCATGGGCTTCAACAACGCCAAGGTGAACCTCACCAATCCGTTGACGTCGTCCACCGCACGGCCCTCCACCGAAGCGGGCACGGGGAGCGACATACTCATCATGCGCTACCAGTCAGCGCAGGCCCACACCATGGTGGTCGGTTCGACCGATGCCGACAAGACCATGATCGACTGCGCCGGCAATGCACCGGATACGGTCGCGAACATCAATACCGCCGCAGCGCGCGACACGCTCATGGCCAGCGTTTTCTCGGTGGGCATCAATCAGGGTGAGCCTTCGCTCATGTGTACCTATTACGACACAGCCACGAGCGCGTGGCTCTCCAGTCCCATCGTGCAGGGCGTCGAGAATTTCCAGGTGCTGTATGGCGTTGACGGCGTAACGGCGGGTACCGCAACGCCGTCGAGCGCGGCATCGCCCAATGTGCCCAACGCGTATTTGCGCGCGGACCAGATGACTGTGTCCGGCAACAGCGCCGCCACCAACGCGAACTGGCGCCGAGTGCGTAGCGTCCGAATCGGCATGGTGCTGCGTAGCGCGAAAGGTGCCGCTCAGGATTCGGGGACGCAGACCTTCTATCCATTCGGACCTACCAAGGGCAGCGCAAACGGCTCGGCCGGCAGCGCCTTCGCGTCCGTGAATGATCCAGGGACTGTCTTCCAGCCCACGCCGGATGGGCGGCTGCGCCAGACCTTGACCTTCACGATCCACCTGCGCAACGACCAGGGCCTCTGAGATGAGACACAAACTTCTTCCCCGTCCCGGCGGCCAACGCGGTGTCTCACTGATCATCGTGCTGCTTCTGCTGGTGATCGTGTCGATCCTTGGCGTGGGCGCGGCCCAGATCGCGACCATGGGCGAGCGCAGTTCCCGGAATGACCGTGACATGCAAGTGGCCTGGCAGTCAGCCGAGGCCGCGCTGATGGACGCCGAATTCGACATCCACGGCCCCGTTGCTTCCAGCCGGCGCTCTGTGTTCACCAACATGGCCAATACCAACGCCTTCGTCAATGGCTGCGGCGACTCGGGCAACAGCAGGGGCCTCTGCACACTGGTAACAAGCGGCCAGCCGGCTTGGCTTTCCGTCGACTTCACCGCAACAAGCAATGCGCACACTGCCGCTTACGGCGAGTTCACGGGACGCAGTTTCCCGGCCGGCAGCACCGGCATCCAGCCCGTCAAAGCGCCGCGCTATGTGATCGAGCCGATCGAAGACCCGGCAAACCGCGACCTCTCGGGTTCGACAACCAGCTACATCTACCGCGTGACAGCCATGGGCTTCGGACCGCGAGCCGATATCCAGGGCGTCTCCTCGACCGCTCCAAACATCAAGGCCATCGCACTGGCGAGCGATCCGCTCTATGCCACCACTTCCGGTGACAAGCCAGCGCTGGCGCTAGCGCTGTCGGTGGAGTATCCGACGGTGGGCGCGCAGTACACGCCCGGCGGCGACACTGACAACACGTACAGCAACCTCACAGAGTACATCGGCTACTACGATGCCTACGCCTGCTATTCGTACAACGATGCGCCCGCGGAAACGCCAGCCACCGGTTTCTCGGCGACCGACTACAAGCGCTTCGACCGCATCCTGACGAACACGCGCACCGACCGTAAATGTGACGACGGCTTCAGTGGCAACTTCCTGAACTGGGCCAGCAGTTCCGCCATCGACATGCTGCGGCTTGCTCTCTCGGGCGGCGATCGCTACATCGACACCCCCGACCTGACCATCCTGCAACGTGCCGTGCTGCCGAACGGCGACCCGATCTGCATGTGGAACTCCACCAACTTTCCGGCCAAGCAATTGACGCGCAATGGCGGCGGCGCAGGCACCTACTGGGGCGCGGTGCCACAACGCATGGTGAATGCGGCCGGCCCCAACGACATCTGGGTGGCGAACACCTTGAACCGCATCTATTTCAGCACGGCCAAAGGCGGAGCTTGCACGAACACGAGCGGCTACACCCTGGGCGCCGTCGCGACAGGAACAGGGCCGTTCTCATTCAACGGCAACCTGCCGACCGGGGCCAACAAGTGCGCCGACGAAAACGGCACTTGCAACTTCAACAAGAACTCGAGGGAGGTCTGGTACGGAGCTGGAACCACCTGGATGGTCGGCCAGTTCAAGAACAATACCGCTTGCACCAACGCTGTATTCACCGATCCGGCCCCCGGCGTGGGCAAGGCCTGCTATACGGTTGCCGCCAACACCACCCCGAGATCGACCAGCGGCCTCAACAGCGACGGCTTCTTCTACTCCCGCGTCAAGGTCTGCGAGAAAAACGCCGCCGGCAATCTGGYCGACAGCCGTGACTACACCTTCTGCACCAAGTACCCCAACGGCAACTACAAGCCGACCGGCACGGTCCAGAAGTACAGCGACCAATTGCGTCTGTCCGCCTTCGGCTACCTGCTCGATCAGACCAACAGTGCCGACACCGGAGGCCGCTACGGCGGTGTACTGCGCGCGCCCATGAAATATGTCGGCGCCAAGACCTTCGACATCAATGGCACTGAGAACACACCGAGTGGCGGCAACGCTGCAGCCGAGTGGAACGCAACGACCGGCGTTTTCGCCGCCAACCCCGACAGCAGCACATTGACCGGCACAAACGCCGGCTTCGGGGTGAGTGGCGTCATCAACTATCTCAACAAGTTCGGACGCACCGGCGTGGCTGGCAAATACAAGAAGTACGACCCCGTCAGTGAGCTCTACTACGAGTCACTGCGCTATCTGCAGGGTCTGCAGCCGAGCGATATCGCGACCAGCGGTATGACGACCGCCATGTACGACGGATATCCGGTATTCACCACCTGGAACGACCCGTATGGCGATGGCCGTTCCAGTTCGAGCAACTATGCGTGCCTGAAGAGCAACATCGTGGTCATCGGCGACATCAACACGCACGATGGAAGTCACTATCCAGGAACCAACGTGGCCGCCAACATTCCGGATCTGACCGCCTGGACGACTGTGGTCCAGAACTTCGAGAAAGGCGTGGACACCACCTATCGTGATGGACAGAACGCCGAACAACACACCACCGGCAATCCCAGCACTAATGCCAACCCCCGCGGAGAAGCCATCGTCGGTTACTCGTATTGGGCCCACACACACGACATCCGTGGAACGGGATGGACCGCCGAGCCCACCAAGCAGCGCCCCGGCTTGCGCGTGAAGAGCTTCTTCTTCGACGTGAACGAGTACGGTGACCAGAACGATGCTGCCGTCCGCCGCAACCGAAATCAGTTCTTCACTTCGGCGAAGTACGGTGGCTTTGAATCTGATCCGGCCAACAACGGCAGCAAGCCCTTCAACACCTTCGGCAACCCCTTCAAGCGGCAGGACGGCACGGTGGATAACAACGTCTGGCAAGACCCCGCCCGCCCTGCCGAGGCCAGCACCTACTATCTGCAGAGCAGTGCACGCAGCGTGTTGAGCGCCTTTGACAGCATCTTCAGCCGGGCGTCCACCTCCGCACGCAGCATTGCTGGTAGCGCGGTGCAGTCCAAGTCGCTTCAGACAAGCAACTCGGTCTACCAAGGTGCCTTCGACACCAGCGACTGGAGCGGCGATCTGCTGGCCCAGTCAATCACCATCACCAGCGGCAGCGCCAGCATCTCGCCCACTCCGACCTGGTCGGCCACCGCGCGACTGGCCTTGCTTTCAACGCCGGACACCACTCGCAACATCGTCATCGGCCGCCCGGGCAATGCGGTCCCCAAGGCCACGAATTTCGTGTGGGGTTCGCTGACCACTGCTCAGCAAACCGACCTGAACAAGATCACGCCCTCTGCCACTGCCGACGCGCTGGGTTCCGACCGCGTGAGCTATCTGCGCGGCAGCAACGCTCGGGAAGGCGCGCCTTTCCGGCGCCGCAACAATAAGCTGCTGGGCGACATCATCAATTCAGGCGTCGTGTATTCGGGAGCGCCGGTCAACAACATCAACTCGAGCACCTACGCCGCGTTCAGAACGGCCAATCTCAACCGTACGCCCGCTGTGTTCGTAGGCGCCAACGACGGCATGCTGCACGGCTTCAATGCCACCACCGGCGATGAACTGTTCGGCTACATCCCGAGTTGGATGACCCCCAAGCTCGCCGCGCTCACTGATGCCGACTACGTGTCGAACCACCAGAGCTATGTCGATGGCCCACCAGTGGTAGCGGAAGCACAAGTGGGTTCCGCCGGTAGCTCGGCCGACTGGAAGACAGTGCTTGTGTCGGGCACCGGCGCGGGCGGGCGCGGCGTGTTCGCGCTCGACGTGACCGATCCGACGACCTTCAGCGCAAGCAAGGTGATGTGGGAGTTCACGCAGGATGATGACGTCGACATGGGTTTCGTCGTCGGCCAGCCACAGATCCTGAAGATGCGCACCAGCGCGCCGTCGGCTACGACGGCGACCTACAAGTGGTTCGCAGTGGTGGCGAGTGGAGTCAACAACTACACGAAAGTCAACTCGGCCGGCAACTTCAGCACCGGAAACCCTGCGTTGTTCCTGCTTGACCTGTCAAAAGCACCAGAGACTGCCTGGACCCTTGGCACCAACTACTACAAGGTGGAACTGCCCCTGGACACCACGCTCGCCGTGACCAAGGCGCCGGGCCTCCTCAACTTCAAGGCGGCCATTGCCACCGGTGGTAACCGCGAAGTGGCGCAGATCTTTGCCGGCGATCTGCACGGCAACATGTGGAAGCTCGACTTCCGTAGCCATGGCACCTCCGAATGGAACATGGCAAACCTGTCGGCTTTCAAGAACGCCACAAGCAACGCGCCCTATCCGCTCTTCGTTGCCAAGGACGGTGACGGCAATGTGCAACCCATCAGCATGGCTCCGACGCTGGTGGCAGCAACGAACAATATCAACGCAATCCAGGTGGCGTTCGGCACTGGCAAGTATCTGGAAGTGGACGACCGCTCGTCGACGGCACAGAACTCGTTCTACGTGGTGTACGACGACGGCACGAGCGTTGCCGACGCAACGCCGAACGGCTCGGGCGCCATCAGCGGACGCGCGCGGCTGAGAGCGGCCACGATCGATTCCACAGGCGCGATCACGGTGCCCAGCTTCACCTGGGGCCGTGCCACGAGCGATCTCACAACATCATCGACCGTGAGTTCGGGCTGGTACATGGATTACGCCAGCACCGAGCGCCAAGTAAGCGGAGCACTGCTGACAGGCAACACGCTGATATTCGGCAGCCTGATTCCGGGAACCTCGGGCGACTCGGCCTCTTGTGGCGTAGGCGGAGGCAGCGGCAATTCGTACATCGTCGATGTCGACACCGGCACGGGGACACGTCGGGCGTCCACCGTCGGCATCATGGGACAGCCGCTGGTGATCGAGGTGGCGTCCACGGTCGAAACCATCAGCGACAGCACCGGCCGACGCAAGAAGAAGATCACCAGCCAGACCATTGCACAAGGCTCCGGCGGCGTCGGCAATGCAGCGGGGGGAACCGGGAACACCGGGCAGACGAGCGTCATCATCACCGCCGGACGACTGAGCTGGCGGCAGATCAACAATTACCTGGACCTGAAGCGCGGATCGTGAATATGACCTCAATCAAGAAACGCGCCTCCATGCGTGGCTTCACGCTGATCGAGTTGATGATCGTCGTGGCAATCATCGGCATTCTGGGCGCCATTGCCTATCCTGCCTACACGGATTCAGTGCTGAAAGGAAGACGGGCACAGGCCCGTACCGCACTGCTGGAACTCATGCAGCAGCAGGAGCGATACATGACGCAGCGGAATACGTACCTGGCCTTCACCAACATATCGGGAGTTACTACACCGACTACGGCTTCGGGCACATTCAAGGTTTATGCGGGAGACACCGCTTCGAGACCGTCCTATTGGCTTTCTGCGGTAGCCTGCGACAACCAGTCGATCACCGAGTGCGTCAAGCTCACCGCGACGCCAACAAGCAGCGATGCCACTGCTGGCGCACTCAGCCTCACCAGTACGGGCGTCAAGAGCTGCAGCATCGCCTCGACAGATGCGAAATTCAGGCTTTGCTGGCCATGAAAAGTTCTTGCCACTACCGGAGTACCGGCTTCACCCTCATTGAACTGATGGTGACGATCGCCATTGCTGCAACATTGCTGGTGATCGGTGCGCCTAGCTTCGTCGCTTTTCAACGGAATTCGGAACTCACG
>NZ_JBFTPJ010000293.1:0-6097 GCF_056398445.1 Variovorax sp. 01T439_2 | reverse complement strand
GGGTAGAACAAGAGGCCGTTCATTTCCTCGACCACCGGCAGCACCGACTTGCGCGACACCGAGGTCCAGCAGCCGAAGATCACCGAGACCTTGTCCTGGCCCAGCAGCTGCTTGGTCTTTTCTGCGAACAGCGGCCAGTTGGACGCCGGGTCGACCACCACGGGCTCGAGCTGCTTGCCCAGCACGCCGCCCTTCTTGTTGATGTCGTCGATGGCCATCAGCACCGTGTCTTTCAACACGGTTTCCGAGATGGCCATCGTGCCCGACAGCGAGTGCAGCACGCCGACCTTGATGGTGTCGGCGGCAAAGGCCGGCGCAGCGCAAATGCTGGCCAGGGCGACGGCGGCGGTGAGCGCCTTGAGTGTGAAACGACGTTGCATGTGGACTCCTGCTCCGGGGTGGTTGAAACCTGGTCGCCGGTCGAGCCGGACGATGGAGGGGAGTCTGCGGATTCGCCCGTCCGCGAGAAATACGCCGGGTGGCGTACACGGAGGTACTCAGGCGGGTGGGCCGGCCGGGGAAGCGGGCTTCCCTTCGTCCGGCTTGCCGGCGCGGTTGCACATTTCCTCGAGAAAACCTCTCTCGAGCTCGTCGCCGTTGTTCCTTGCTTCCCGTGCCCATGTACAGGCATTTGTGAAGTCGTTCTTCAGGTAGTACGTGAAAGCCACGTGGGAGCGCGCATTGCGCGCGGTCGCCGAGATCCGGAGCGCCTTGTTCAGCTCGGCCTGACTTTCATCGAGCCGCTTCACCATCCAGAGAAACTTGCCGTAGTCGACAAAGGCCTCGGCATCGACCTTCGGCCTCGATGTTGCCAATCGGAAGAAGCGCTCCACCTCCGATGCCGTGCCGTCGCGACCCGCCGTGATCAGCGCGAAGCCGTGATACACGTTGCCGTTCTCGGGGTCCAGCAGCCACGCCTGGTTGAAGCGCGCCATTGCCGTCGTCGTGTCTCCCTTGGCCCAGGCTGCCCAACCCCGGCCGAGCACCTGCTTCGCTCCGTCGGCGCGAGAGAGGCCACCCTTCTCCATCGACGCGATGAAGTCGGCATCGGCGCTTTTCATCTCTTCCGTCTTGACGCGACCGCCGTACATCGGCAACTGGTTGATCGGAAGCGGATTGGCTGAAGCGGCTGCCGATGCGGTGATGAGCAGCGCCAAGGCGGTAATGGCGGTCCAAAGACATTTGGGCATTCGAAGTCTCCCTGTTCGTTCTTGATGAAAGGACAGCGCAGACTAGCGAGCGCCCTGCGCCCCCAGCCGCCAAATCAGGAAAGCACCGCCATCCGATACCCGAAGGACAGTCCGGCAACACCGGGCTCAGGGCTCGCTTCTTTTTTCGACCGGGTACTTCTGTGCGTTGACGAGCATCTTGCGCTGTGCCGCATCGATCAAGTCGACGCCCAGCTTGTCTGCCAGTTGCAGCAGGTAGAGAAAGACATCCGCCATCTCGGCGCCGACCTCGTCGCGCTTCTCGGGCGAGAGCGAGCGGCTCTGCGCTTCGGTCAGCCACGGGAAGTGCTCCAGCAGTTCAGCCGCTTCCACCGAGAGCGCCGACGCGAGGTTCTTGGGCGACTGGAACTGCTCCCAGTCGCGGGCCTTGGCGAACTCGCGCAATGCCTGATTCAGCTTGTTCAGATCGGTGTCCATGTCATTCCTGCCGTGCGGCCAGGAGTTTGGCATGGCGACCCGGCCTTCACACTTGCGCGGATGGCTTCCGGTTCGCGCGCCGATGCAGCAGGGCCACCACCAGCGCGGACACCATCAGGTACACCAGCGCCACACCGAACGCGCTCGCATAGGCCGCCGCATCCGGTGCATCGCCCAGCCGCCCATAGAACAGGATTCCGATCAGCGCCACGCCCAGCGCATTGCTCGCCTGCTGCACCATCGACAACACGCCCGATGCCACGCCCGCATGCTGCGGCGGCAGGCCGGCCAGCACGGTGGACACCAGCGGCGCCATCACCATGCCGAGCCCCGCGCCCTGCACCAGCAGCAGCGGCACCATCCACGCGGCCACGTGCGTGTGCCCGGCCCACCCCGCCACGTTGACGAACTGCAATGCATGGCCCGCGGCCAGCACCAGGGCGCCGAGCGCGATCGGAGGCTTGCCGCCGAAGCGGCGTGCCAGGCGCGCGCCGGCCATCGAGGTTGCGAAGAAGCCGACCGCCAATGAGGTGAAGACGATGCCCGAGCTCAGCGGGCCGAGCGCCAGGCCTTGCTGCAGGTAGAGCGCCAGCACGAAGTAGAGCGAGGCATTGCCGACATAGAAGGCCAGCGTGGTGAAAAGCCCCATGACGAAGCGCCGGTTCGCGAGCAGCACGGGCGCCACCAGTGGCGCACCGCCGTTCGCGGCCAGCCGGCGCTGCTGGAAAGCGAACGCGGCGAGCAGCGGCAGCGCGGCGGCAAGGCACAGCCAGCTCCACAGCGGCCAGCCCTGCTGGCGGCCTTCCACCAGCGGCAGCACCACGGCGACCGAACCCGCGGCCACCAGCAGCATGCCGGCAAGGTCGAGCTTGCTGTTGCTGCCACTGTTCGCAAGCGGCGGAATGAGGCGGGGTGCCAACGCCAACGCCAGCAGCCCGATCGGCACGTTGATGAGAAAGCAGCTGCGCCAGCCCAGCCCCGCCAGGTCCGCATGGATCAGCAAGCCGCCCACCAGCTGCCCCAGCGTGGCGCCCAGCCCCAGCGTGAGCCCGTAGGCCGCAAAGGCGCGCGCGCGGTCTTCGCCGGTGTAGGCCAGGCCGATCATCGCGAGCACCTGCGGCTGCAGCAGCGCACCGGCCAGCCCCTGCAGCACGCGCGCCGCCACCAGCAACTCGGCATTCGGCGCAAAGCCGCAGGCGGCCGAGGCCAGCGTGAACAGCAGGAGGCCGAGCATGAACATGCGGCGGCGGCCGAAAAGGTCGCCCAGGCGGCCGCCGGTGATGAGGCCCGCGGCAGTGGCCAGGCCGTAGCCCGCCACCACCAGTTGCAGCGTGGCGGTGCTCGCCAGCAGCTCGCGCTGCATCGAGGGCAGCGCGACGTTCACGATGAAGAAGTCCAGCACCACCAGGAAGGTGCCGCTGAGCATGACCCACAGGGCCAGCGGGCCGGGCTTCGTCGCGCCCGTGCCGTGGATGCCAGGGGAGGAGGAAAGCGATGCGGCGGGAACAGCGGGATTGGACTGGGTCATGGTGGCCTCGAGTGTTGGGGTGGCGGCGTATGGCGGCAATGACCTCGCAGGTCATGGCCGGCCTTTGTCCAAGCGATCAGGCGGCGGGTGTCGGCAGGATGAACTGGTAGTCGATGGCGATGCGGCCGTCCTCGGCCAGCAGCAGGAACTCCAGCCCGAGCGCAGCGACCGGGCCGCCCGCGGCAGGGACCATCTGCCAACGGAACATCACGGTGTCGCGCAGCAGCTGGGCATCGCCGGTGGCAATGAAGCGAAAGCCGTTGTCGCGCACATTCTTTTCGTGCGAGCCGGCAACGCGTTGCTCCAGCGCCTCGTAACCCTTGGCCTGCAGCGTGCGCACGCAGTGCTCGCCCTGCGGCACCCAGAGGCTGGCGATGGCGTCGCGGCGGGCGCCGGCGTCCGGCAGGTTCCATAGGGCGACGTAGCGGTCGGCGAGCTCTGCGGCGTGGGTGTCGGCATGCATGTGTCTGCTCCTGTGCGGTAAGAGTGAAGTCGCAGTTTCCGCCGCGGCGAGTGGACAGTGAATGCCCGTAAAGCCGACAATCTTGTCCATTCGTCCACTGCCACCGGAGCCTTCATGGACCCACTCGACGATGTTTTCGCCGCCATGCGCGTGCGCAGCGCGCTGTACGCCCGGCTTGAGGCCGGCGCGCCCTGGGGCGTGAGCCTGGCTGGCGGAGAGAGCGCGCGTTTCGGCCTCGTGGTGCGCGGCAGCTGCCTGCTCGAGGCGCCGGGCGTCGCACAGCCCGTGCCCCTGGCCGCCGGCGACTGCTACGTGCTCGCGCACGGCACGCCCTATGTGCTGCGTGACCACCCGAACACGCCCACGGTGAGCTGCGCCTCGGTGGTGCGCGACCGCATCGGCGGCGTGGTCGAGCTGGGCGGCACGGGCACCGCGGCCTCGGTGATCTGCGGCTGGTTCCACTTCGACCAGCGTGCCGCGCGCCCGCTGCTCGACCTGCTGCCGGTGCTGCTGCACGTGAAGATGGAAGAGGCGCGCGCCTTGGCTCTGCAGGGCACGCTGCAGCTGCTCGCGATGGAAACCGGCGAGCCGGGCCTGGGTTCGGGCCTGCTCGTGAGCCGGCTGGCCGACATCGTGTTCGTGCAGGCGGTGCGTGCCCACGTGGCGGCCCATGGCGAATCGCAGACGGGCTGGTTGGCCGCGCTGGCCGACGCGCGCATCGGCCCCGCGCTGCGCGCCATGCACAAGGACATGGCGCGCGACTGGACGGTGGAAGCGCTGGCCTCGACGGCGAGCCTGTCGCGCTCGGCCTTCGCGCAGCGCTTTCGCGAGCGCGTGGGCCAGGCGCCGCTCGAATACCTCACGCAGTGGCGCATGTTCAAGGCCGGCAACATGCTGGGCCAGGGCCATGCGGCCGTCGGCGCGATCGCAGGCGCGGTGGGCTACGAATCGGAAGCTGCCTTCAGCAAGGCCTTCAAGCGCCGCATGGGCATGGCACCGGGCGCATGGCGCGCCGCGGCGCGCGAGGGCGCTGCCGCCTAGGCGCCCGCCGGAAGGCCCGCCTTGATCTTGGCCGCGTGCTTGAACTGCGCCGCCGCAAAGGCCCACACCATGCGCGTGGCATCGGGTCCGGCCGGATCGCTGAAGAGCAGCTGGGCGGCACCGCCGCTCCAGGCATGGCCGAGTCCCGCGATCTCGCACAGCACGACCAGCGTGCGGCCCTTGCGCCGGAACTCGGTCAGCCGCATGGCGTGCCGCTTGCCGCGCTGCAGCGTGCGCGCGGCCCCCGGCTTGGCGCCCACGGCCGTGGCCCACACGGCCGCGCTGTTGACGGCATTGCTCGGCGCCACCACGGCATCGGCCTCGCCATGGATCACCAGCATCGGCGGCAGGGTCGCGAACACGGCGGCCGCGCCCATGGCCTTGCCGACCGCGGTGGTCGGCATCGGCGGCGCGTGCTGCCCGCGCATCGCGCCCAGGGCCGTGGCCGAGGACTTCGCTGCGCCCGGCGCCACGCCCGAATGCATGGCCACGGCGCGAAAGCGCGCCGGATAGCGCGTGGCCAGCAGCGCCGCCATGCTGGCCCCGGCCGACAGGCCCGCCAACGCGATGCGCTCGCGGTCCACCGGATAGAGCATCGAGGCCTGGTCGATGGCCGCCATCAAGGTGGCGGCCTCGGCGTCGGCCTTGCCGGAGCGCCGCTCGTACCAGTTCCAGCAGCCCTGGGGGTGGGCCAGCCTGTCCTGCTCCAGGTAGAGCACCAGGAAGCGCTGGCGCACCGCAAGCGCGTTCATTCGCGTGCTGGCCG
Source organism: Variovorax sp. 01T439_2 (assembly GCF_056398445.1). NCBI lineage: Bacteria > Pseudomonadati > Pseudomonadota > Betaproteobacteria > Burkholderiales > Comamonadaceae > Variovorax > Variovorax sp. 01T439_2. The sequence goes on along the minus strand of NZ_JBFTPJ010000293.1, from coordinate 653 downwards.
CGAAGTCGCGCCCGGTCTGGCCGCAGCCGTGCAGCATGACCATGAGCGGCAGCTTCTCGCCGGGCTGCAGTTGCAGGCCGGCCGGGCGGAACAGGTGGTAGCCGCGCGCACCGCCGGGCCCCAGCGCCATGCCGCCGAGCCAGTCGCCCTTGCCCGGCGGCGGCTTGAGCCGCTTGGCGGTTGCGCGCTGCACCTGGCCCGCCACGCGCTTGCTGTTGCCGAGCGTGATCTTCGTGAGGGCCTTCAGGTTGCGCTCATACGCGCGGGCGAACAGGGAAGCGGTGGAACGGCGGGCCATGGCGCAGTGTGACGCAAAGCGCCGGCCATCCAAACAGCGGCCGAGGCCCTAGTAGATTTCCGGCACGATCATGCTGGCCGGCACCGGCTGGCGCAGGTAGTCGGCATGGCGCTCGCGCGCGGGCAGTTCCACCGGCGGATGCGGCACCTCCTGGTAGGGCAGCTGGCCCAGCAGGTGGCTGATGCAGTTCAGCCGCGCCTTCTTCTTGTCGACCGCCTGCACCACCCACCACGGCGCTTCCGCAATGTGGGTGCGCTCCAGCATGATTTCCTTCGCCTTGGTGTATTCCTCCCAGCGGCGGCGGCTTTCCAGGTCCATGGGGCTGAGCTTCCATTGCTTGAGCGGATCGTGGATG
>NZ_JBFTPJ010000292.1:0-6107 GCF_056398445.1 Variovorax sp. 01T439_2 | reverse complement strand
GGCTGCGACAAGACCACGCCGGGCCTCACGATGGGCGCGCTCTCCATGGGGCTGCCCTTCATCTATCTGCCGGCCGGCCCGATGCTGCGCGGCAACTGGCGCGGGCAGGTGCTGGGCTCGGGCTCGGACGCCTTCAAGTACTGGGACCAGCGCCGCGCCGGCCAGCTGAGCGACCAGGCCTGGCAGGAGATGGAAGCGGGCATCGCGCGCAGCCACGGCACCTGCATGACCATGGGCACCGCCGCCACCATGATGGGCATCGCCGAGGCCGTGGGCTTCACGCTGCCGGGCGCCTCGAGCATTCCGGCGGCCGATGCCAACCACGTGCGCATGAGCGCCGAATGCGGCCGCCGCATCGTCGAGATGGTGTGGGACGACCTCACGCCCGCCCGCATGCTCACGCGCGCCAACTTCGAGAACGGCATCGCCTGCGCGATGGCGATGGGATGCAGCACCAACGCCATCGTCCACCTGATCGCCATGTCGCGCCGCGCGGGCCATCCGGTCACGCTGGACGACTTCGATGCCGCGAGCCGCCGGGTGCCGGTGGTGGCCAACATCCGGCCGAGCGGCGACACCTACCTGATGGAAGACTTCTTCTATGCGGGCGGCCTGCCTGCGATGCTCGAGCGCATCCGCGGCCACCTGAAGACCGAGGCGCGCACGGTCAACGGCCGCACCCTCGGTGAGAACATCGCGGGCGCCGAGGTATTCAACGACGACGTCATCCGCCCGCTCGCCAACCCCATCTATGCCGAAGGCGCGCTGGCCGTGCTGCGCGGCAACCTCGCGCCCGACGGCGTGGTGATCAAGCCCAGCGCCTGCGCGCCGCACCTGCTGCAGCACACCGGGCGCGCGCTGGTATTCGACGACTATCCGGCGCTCAAGCAGGCGGTGGACGATCCCGCGCTCGACGTGACCGGCGACGACATCCTGGTGCTGCGCAACGCCGGCCCCAAGGGCGCCGGCATGCCCGAGTGGGGCATGCTGCCGATCCCGACCAAGCTGCTCAAGCAGGGCGTGAAGGACATGCTGCGCCTGTCGGATGCGCGCATGAGCGGCACCAGCTACGGCGGCTGCCTGCTGCACTGCTCGCCCGAGGCCGCCGTGGGCGGGCCGCTGGCATTGGTGCGCACGGGCGACCGCATCACAGTGGACGTGCCCGCACGCACCATCCATCTCGAAGTGAGCGACGAGGAACTGGCCCGCCGCAAGGCCGCCTGGACACCGCCGCCTGCGCGCTACGAACGCGGCTACGGCTGGATGTTCGGCCGCCACATCCTGCAGGCCAACGAGGGCTGCGACTTCGACTTTCTCGAAACCACCTTCGGCCGGCCGGTGCCCGAGCCAGACATCTTTTGAAGACCTGAACGGAGACCCACGTGAATCCCCAAACCCGCGAGAAGCTGATGAAAGTCAGCACCGCCACCCTGTGCACGGCGCTGTTCAAGCGCGGACTGCGCAACCAGTTCATCCAGGACGTGCATCCGCTCGACCCGACGCTTCCCAACATGGTCGGCGAGGCCTTCACGCTGCGCTACATGCCGGCGCGCGAGGACCTGAACCCGATCACCGTGTTCAACGACCGCAACCATCCGCAGCGCCAGGCCGTGGAGCAGTGCCCGGTGGGCGCGGTGCTGCTGATGGACAGCCGCAAGGACGCGCGCGCCGCCTCGGCCGGCGGCATCCTGGTGAGCCGGCTCATGAAGCGCGGCGTGGCCGGCGTGGTCACCGACGGGGGCTTTCGCGACAGCCCCGACATCGCGAAGCTCGGCTTTCCCGCCTACCACCAGCGCCCGAGCGCGCCCACCAACCTGACCTTGCACCAGGCGATCGACGTCAACGTGCCGATCGGCTGCGGCGACGTGGCCGTGTGGCCCGGCGACGTGGTGGTGGGCGATGCCGAAGGCGTCATCGTGATTCCGGCGGCCATGGCCGACGAGGTCGCGGCCGAGGCCACCGAGATGACCGTCTTCGAGGACTTCGTGCAGGAGAAGGTGCTCGAGGGCCGCTCCATCCTCGGCCTCTATCCGCCGACCGACGAGCAAAGCCGCACCGAGTTCGCCGCCTGGCGCGAGGCCCGCGGGCGCTGAAGCCGGGCTTTTTCCGACGACGACCAACGACAACAGAGACAACACCATGCCCTTCATCCAACGCGCCGCGGGCCTCCTGCTCGCCGCACTCGCATTGGCCCCGGCCGCGGCCCTCGCACAAGCCGAATGGCCGGCCRCCAAGACCATCACCTACGTCGTGCCCTTCACGGCCGGCGGCTCCACCGACATCGTGGGCCGCATCCTGTCGAACAAGCTGCAGGAGAGCCTTCACCAGTCGGTGGTGGTGGACAACAAGCCGGGGCAGGCCGGCGGCATCGGCGCGGCCTACGTGGCCAAGGCCGCGCCTGACGGCTACACGCTGTTCGGCGGCACCATCAGCACGCACGCCATCAACGCCAGCCTCTACAAGAAGCTGCCCTACGACCCGATGAAGGACTTCGAGCCCGTGTCGCTGGTCGGGCGGCTGCCCAACGTGCTGATCGTCAACAGCCAGCTCGGCGTGAACTCGGTGGCCGAACTCATCGCGCTGCTCAAGAAGGACGAGTCCAAGCGCACCTTCGCATCGTCCGGCGCCGGCACCTCGACRCACCTGGCGGGCGAGATGTTCGCCGACATGATCGGCGTGAAGCTCACGCACGTGCCGTACAAGGGCACGCCGCCGGCCATGACCGACGTCGCGTCGGGCCTGGTGCCTTTCATGTTCGACCAGGTGACGGCCGCGCTGCCGCTGGTCAAGAGCGGCCGGCTCAAGCTGCTGGCCGTGACCACCGGCAAGCGCATCGCGCTGGTGCCGGAGCTGCCGACCATGATCGAGTCTGGCGTGCCGGGCTTCGAGATGTCGTCGTGGCAGGCCGTGTATGCGCCCAAGGGCACGCCCAAGCCGATCGTGCAGCGCCTGAACGCCGAGATCGTCAAGGCGCTGAAGCAGCCCGACGTGCAGGCCAAGCTCTCGGGCCAGCTGGCGATGGAGATCGTCGGCAGCACGCCCGAGGAACTGCGCGACCACATGGCGCGCGAGATCCCGCGCTGGGCCGAGCTGGTGAAGAAGTCGGGCGCGACCGCGGACTGAGAATCTGCCTGGAGCTCCCACCCCTCTCGCGGCACATCAGACCGAAGCTTTCGCCGCCGACGCCGAGCCGGGTGCACCGCGAAAGCTCTTCAGGAGGCGGGCCTCAGTCGTAGCTGGCGGTCAGGCCGACCGACGAGTAGGCGCTGCGCCCGTGGATCGCGATGTAGAAGTCGCCAGGCAGGGGATTGCTGATCGCGATGGCTTCGTTGCTGCCGTTGACGTAGGGGCGATAGTCCCAGGCCGTCAACGACGGAAGTGCGCCGAGGCGGACGTACATGTCGCCATCACCACCGCCGACGGGGCCGGTCATGTTGACGTTGAGTTGCGCGACGCCGGGTGGGACGGTGATCCTGTAGTAGCTCCAGCTGTCGGTGCCGCCGGCCAGGCCTTGGACGGCCTGGTTGTCCAGGAGCTGCACAAGGGGCGGGCGGGTGTCCATCTTGAAGGAGCGCACCATGACGTCCCATCCGGTCCCGGCAGAGGTGCTGACCCATGCCACTGCAAAATTTCCCACCGGGTCCATGGCCAGCAGCGGGTTGGCTCCAAATTGCGGTTGTGGCGGGTCGACTCGGAATTCATCGGCAATCGGCGTTCCGTCGCTGCGAAATTGTCTGGCCGCCAACGTGGAGCTTTGCGGGCCGCCGACCACGCCGCTCGATGCAATCCATGAAACGACAAAATCGCCGTTCTCTGCAACTCCCGGGTTCGGCCCGGGTTGGCCTTCGTGGATGCGCTGGTTGACTCGCACCACTCCGCTGCCGGGGTTGCCATTCGCGTCATAGGCGCGCGCGTAGATGTTCCAGGTGTAGTTGTCATCCTGGGAAGCACTCCAGCTGATGACGGATCTTCCGCCGGGGTCCATGGCAATGCGGCCGCCTGAACTGTAGATCGACCGGATGGCGCCGACGACAAGCGCCGGAGTCAACGCAACACCTGCGCGGCTGAAGCGCTGGATCATGATGTTGGATTGGTTTGCCGTGGGACCGGGCCTGGTCGCAAATGACAAAGCGATGTTGCCTGCATCGTCGGTGGCAACCGAACTGGGGCCGGAGAGCTTGTCCGGGGCATCCGATGCAACGATGACTTCGGGACCGAGGGGAACTCCGCGGGTATTGAATCGCCTGATTGCAATCGTACGAGGCGCCCCTTCCGAGGCCGAGCGCGAGTAGGCGGCGGTGATGTTGCCATCCGTGTCCATGCTGGCGACCGTGCTCGATGAATCCGGAGTGGTTTGGAAACTGGAGAGCAGATTGCCGCTTCTGTCATAGGCCGTGACTCTTCCCGGCTCGCTTCCGAAGACGAAGTTGCCGATACGGTCGACCGAGAAATTCGCATACGCCGGAGGCGCCTGGATCGGGAGTTTGGTCAGATACGGCGTTCCTGACGACCTGATTCTTTGAGCGTATGTGGCATTTGCTGCGGCGTCGGACCAGATCAGAAGTTTCTCGCCGTTCGATCCTGCGGAGAAGTAGACCGGACGCTGGTTGCCCGCGGTGGCGGTATTCACCATGACGGGATCGCCGAGCGGCGCGGCCTGCGCCTGAGGAGCAGCGGCAAATCCCGACAGGCAGCCCAGTGACATCAAAAGTCGTCGCAGCAAGGTATGAGGCATGGCTTCCTTCTTTCCCCGGTTGGCATCAGAGTGCGCCCCTCGATCCGCAGGACATGATGTCGGGGTCGATGAAGTTGTCAACGTAGAGTTAAGTTGCCATCGGTGCTCCGCGTAGGCCTTTTCGGCAGCGGTAGTGCACGGGTGGTTCGAATCGCGACCTCAGTACGGCAAAGCAGGTCGTGTGCGTGCTGCAGATGCGGGTATGGCGCGAAAGCCCAGCGTGGCAAGGATGCCGCCTTCTTGCAGGCTGGACGGAATTTGCGAAAAATACGGAAAACACGGAGATGATCGTGATCACTGTTCCTTCCACCGAGTTCGCCAAGAACTTCGGCCACTATCGCGAGATCGTCCAGCCCGAGCCTGTGGCAGTCACGAGTCACAACCGTGTGACGGGCTACTTCATCTCCCGGAAGGAGTTCGACGAGCTTGTGCGCCTGAAGGCTCGTGCCACGAAGGCCTATGCCGTGCAGGACCTACCCGAAGAGGCGATTCGGGCCCTTGCAAATAGCCGCATGGATGCGCGGCACGACACGCTGAATGAACGCCTAGGCGATTGAGCGAATGGCCTTTCCTGTGCCCGAGGTGGGCCTTGTGGTGTCCTTTGCCTATCTATGGAGTCACGAGCAACAGAGCGGAAGCACCGAAGGGGCAAAGAATCGCCCCTGCGTCATCGTGACGGCCGTGGAGGAAGACGAGGGGCAGGCCGTTGTCACAGTGTCGCCAATCACGCACTCGCAACCCGAGGATGCGTCGTCGGGGATCGAAATTCCACCAAGGGTTAAAAGTCACCTTGGGCTGCACGGCGAAAGGTCGTGGGTGATCTTGACCGAAGTCAATCGCTTCACGTGGCCGGGCTATGACTGCGGCCAATTGCGACCGGGGATTCGCGTGTCGATTACGGGTTCCTCCCGCCAGCCTTGTTCGACCAGATCAAGGCGGGAATTCTGACCGCGATTCGTTCGGGCAAGCGAGCCACCACGTCAAGGGATTGAGACCGGATCGGTCGACCGTGCGCGAACTCGAAGGCCTTCCGCGCCGCGCCCGCACCCAACCGTCCGCCGCGCCCCCCGCATTCACCCGAAACCTTCAAGCCGCCAGCCGCCGCTCCTCGCTGCCCAAGGCCATACCCTCGGTATCGAAGAAATGAAGCGAGGCCGGCGCGATGGCCAGGCGCAGGGTGCCCGAGAGATCCGCCGCGGCATCGGGCGCCATGAGCACCAGCTCGCCGAGCGACGAGCGCAGATAGCAGTACGCGCGGTCGCCCAGCTGCTCGACCGCCAGCGTTTCGCAGCCCTGCAGTTCGAGCAGCACTTCGCCGAGGGCAGGTTCGCCGATGCGGGCCTGCTCGGCGCGAAAGCCCAGCGTGGTGGGC
>NZ_JBFTPJ010000291.1:0-6120 GCF_056398445.1 Variovorax sp. 01T439_2 | reverse complement strand
GGCTACACGATTGCGGTGTCGCTGCCCTGGGGTTCGCACGACTACTGGATCCTGCTGACCATCGTGGTGGTGCTGCGCGGCAGCCTTTCGCAGACGCTGGAACGGCGCAACAGCCGCGTCGCCGGCACGCTGCTGGGCAGCGTGCTCGCGGTGGGCCTGCTCTCGGCGCATCCGTCGCCGCTCGCGCTGCTGGTCATCCTCACGGTGGCGCAGGCCATTGCCCACAGCTTTGCGGTGCGGCGCTACCTGATCACGGCGGTGGCGGCCACGGTGCTGGGCCTGGTGCAGGCGCACATGCTCAACGTGGGCGCCGCGCCCATCTTCGCGCTGTTCGAGCGCATTGCCGACACGCTGATCGGCGCCGCGCTGGCCTGGGGCTTCTGCTATGTGCTGCCCTCGTGGGAGCGCGGGCAGATTCCGGCGCTGGTGGCGCGCACGCTCACCGCGCAGGCGCGCCATGCACGGCTGGCGCTCGGCCTCGGCCAACTGCAGGCCGTCGACAGCAGCCCCGAGCTCGAATGGCGGCTCGCGCGCCGCGAGGCCTACGACAGCCTCTCGGCGCTGGTGCAGGCCACGCAGCGTTCGCTGTCGGAGCCGCGCGCGGTGCAGCCGCCGCTGGAGCCGCTCGAACACCTGCAGGCGCACAGCTACCAGCTGCTCGCGCAGCTCAGCGCCGTCAAGTCGATGCTGGTGCTCAGGCGCGACCGGCTCACGGCCGCCGAGATCGAAGGCCCGCTCGCGCGCACCGCGCAGCGCATCGAGGCCGCGATCGGCAGCGCGCCGACCACCGGCCCCTCGCTCCCCGAAAGCACCGGCTCCACCACCGTGGGCGGCCCGATTCCCCTGCCCGACCCGTTCGACAACGACATCAGCCCCTGGCTGCTGCGCCGGCTCGACCTGGCCACGGCACTCTCGACGCAGCTGCGCGACGACGCGGCGCGCATTCTTCAACACCTGGACGAGACAACAGAAGCAGCCACGACCCCCGCCTGATGACCCAAGAGATACTTGCCCACCCCTGGTTCGGCACCTGGATTGCCGTTCTCGTCGCCGTCCCGCTCGCTCTCCTGGTCCACCGCATCGGCGGCCTCGTGCTGAAACGCATCACCCGCCCCGCGCCCGCGGTGCACGCGATGGTGGTCAATTGCAACGCACCGGCGCGGCTGGTGCTGCCGCTGGTGGCGCTGCTGCTCATCTTCCAGGCCGCGCCCGAGGACCTGCGCTTCCTTGGCAGCGTGCGGCATTTCAACGGCCTGCTGCTGATCGCCGCGACCACCTGGCTCGCGGTAAGGGCCATCAGCGGATTTGCCGATGGCGTGCTCGCGCAGCACCCGGCCGACGTGGCCGACAACCTGCAGGCGCGCCGCGTGCTCACGCAGACGCGCGTGCTCGCGCGCACGGCCATGTCGGTGGTGCTGGTGGCCGGCGGCCCAATGATGCTCATGACCTTTCCGGGCGCGCGCCAGGTGGGCGCGAGCCTGCTGGCCTCCGCGGGCGTGATCGGCATCGTGGCGGGCCTGGCCGCCAAGCCGGTGTTCAGCAACCTGATTGCCGGGCTGCAGATTGCGCTGGCCCAGCCGATCCGCATCGACGACGTGCTGGTGGTCGAGGGCGAATGGGGCCGCGTCGAAGAGATCACCGGCACCTTCGTGGTGCTCAAGATCTGGGACGACCGGCGCCTGATCCTGCCGCTCAGCTACTTCATCGAAAAGCCGTTCCAGAACTGGACGCGCCATTCGTCGCAGTTGCTGGGCTCGGTTTTTGTCTATGCCGACTACGGCATGCCGCTCGCGCCGCTGCGCGAAGAGGTCGAGCGCATCGTGAAGGCGGCGCCCGAGTGGGACGGCCGCTTCTTCAACCTGCAGGTGACCGACGCCACCGAGCGCACCATGCAGGTCCGCGTGCTCTGCACCGCGGCCACCTCGGGCCTGGCCTTCGACCTGCGCTGCAAGGTGCGCGAAGGGCTCATCGGCTTCATGCAGCGCGAGTACCCGCAATTCCTGCCGAGGATGCGCATCGAGGCCGACCCGCCGCAGGGCGCAGCGGCGGCCTAAGAAGCGCACGGCAGCGCATCACCCGGGCACGGCGCCCGCCGGCACCGCCACCGCGCGCGCCGGGATCGGCACCGACATGACGATCGACGTGCGCGTCTCGCCCAGGTGATTGATGCTGCTCACGAAGGTCTCGAGATGCTCGATGTCCCGGGCAACCACCTTCAGCACATAGGAGTCCTGCCCGGTGACGTGAAAGCACTCGAGCACCTCGCGCCGGCCATCGAGCAGCTTCAGCAGCCGGGCCTTGTCGGGCTGCGCGGTCGTGATGCCGATCAGCGCCGTCACCGTGTAGCCCGCCTTGCGCGGTGGAACCACCGCGCGGTAGCCCTCGATCACGCCGGCCTCCTCGAGCCGCTTCACGCGCTCGGAGGTCGAGGGCACGGACAACGCCACTTGCCGCGCCAGCGCCGTCAGCGAGGTGCGCGCGTCCTGCTGGAGCGCGTCGAGGATTTGCCAGTTCTTGGAGTCGATTTCCATTAATCTAAGGTGCAGTTGGGAATTTCACTTCCGATTTCAGGCTTGGCACGCGGCGCGCCTGAATTTCGTCATTCTCGCCATGAGGGCCGCGCCGAACAATTGCAGGCATGGACTTTTCTCTTTTCCTCAAGGCCCTGGTCATCGGGCTGTCGATCGCCGCGCCCGTGGGCCCCATCGGGCTGCTCTGCATCCAGCGCACGCTCGCGCACGGCCGTGCCATCGGTTTTCTCAGCGGCCTCGGGGCCGCGCTGGCGGATGCGTGCTACGGCGCCATCGGCGCGTTCGGCGTGTCGGCGGTCATCTCGTCGATGGTGGCGGCGCGCGTGCCGCTGGCGCTCGGCGGCGCGGCCTTCCTGGCTTGGATGGGCGTGCAGCTGCTGCGCGCGCCGGCCGCCACCCAGGCTCGCGCCGCACAGGACGTCGCCACGCCGCTGAAAGCCATGCTGTCGGTGTTCATGCTCACGCTCGCGAATCCGATGACGATCCTGTCCTTCGTCGCGGTGTTCGCATCGATCGGCACCGGGCATGCGAGCAGCAGCGGCAGCGGCGCTGCCGTGACGATGGTGGCGGGCGTTTTCCTCGGGTCGGCGATATGGTGGCTGGGCCTGTCGACCGTGGTGTCGATGGTGCGGCACAGGCTCGGTCCGCGGGTGCTCCAGTCCATCAATCGGCTGTCGGGCGCACTGCTGCTGGGCTTTGCCGTGTTTCAGCTCTCGGCGCTGCTGTCGCGCTGATCCGCATGACGGCGCCGGCGCAGCGGCGGGCGCTCGAGGTAGGTGAACGCCCGCAGCAGCCACTCCGCGGGGCCGTAGGCGAAGCGCTGCATCCACCAGTGGCTCAGCGCCAGGTTGCCCGCGAAGATCGCGAAGGCAATCGCAAACGTGGCCAGCGGCCCGACCGTCCCGATCCAGCGCAGCCCGTAGGCCAGAAAGATCCACGCGCAGGCCACCGATTGCAGCAGGTAGTTCGACAACGCCATGCGGCCCGCGGGCGCCAGCAGCTGCGCCAGCCACCGGCCGCGCCGGCCCTGGAACACCAGCAGCAGGCCGGCCGCATACGCAGCCGACAGGAACGGCGCCGTCAGCAGCGTGAGCGCGAGGCCCTGGATGTCGCGCACCGGGTCGTTCAGCCGCAGGGTCGGCCAGGCGTAGGCCAGCGCACCCGGCAGGCCGAGGGCAAGGCCCCACCAGAACACGCGCCACCACAGCGTGCGATGCGCTTCGGCCTGCGCGAGGAGCCCGCGCTTGCCGGCGATGAAGCCCGCAAGGAACATGGCCAGCGCCTCGGGCGCCTGCACCAGCGCCGTGATCCACCAGGTCTGCGAGAGATCGCGCAAGTGCTGCACCACCACCATGGCGGGCGTGGCGCGGTAGGCGGCCAGCGCCGCGGCGGCTTCGCCGTAGGCCGCCTGCGCCGCCATCAGCATGTCCGCATGCGTGTACATCTGGCCGACGGCGGCCCACAGCAATGAAGTGAGCAGCACCAGCGCGATGGCCGCGCACGCGAGGAACACATCGCTGCGCCGCCGCAGCATGAGCAGCAAGGCACCCAGCACGGCGTACGCGGTGAGGATGTCGCCGTAGTAGAGCAGCACGGCATGCGCCACGCCGAGGACCCACAACCCGAAGTGCCGCCGCACCATGCGCGGCACGAAAGGCTTGCCGTCGCGCTCGGCCGCGCGCATCTGCAGCGTGAAGCTGTAGCCGAACAGGAACGAGAACAGCAGGTAGAACTTGCTCTCGAACACAAGGGCCCGCACGAACGAGGCGCCGCGGTCGGCCGGCGAGACGGCCATCGGATCGGGAATGCCCAGGCCGTAGTAGGTGGATGCAAAGCTCGCGATGTTGACCACCAGGATGCCCAGCAGCGCAAAGCCGCGCARCGCATCGACCATCTGCTGGCGTTCGTTCAGGGCCGTGTTCATGCGGGTTTCCCGATGCCGGCATTGGCCCGGCCTCCGCGCGCCGCGGCCGCGACGATGCCGCGGATCGCCTCGACCAGCAGCCGCGCGCCCTCGCCCGCTTCGCCGCCGCGCCGCACCGTGAAGCCCACCGGCCCTTCGGTGCCTGAGGTGTCGATGGCCACGCGCTTCAACGCGCCCTGTGCAATCAAGCCCTCGACGGCACCCTGCGGCGCAAACCACACCGCATCGCAGCGCTGCAGCAGCCCGACCACGAAGCTGGTGTCCGTCGCCTCCACCAGCCGGCTGGGCAGCGCCATGCCCTGTGCGATCAGGAAGGCATCGGCCGTATGCCGGATCAGCGTGCCCGAGACCGGCAGCACCAGCGGATGGGCGGTCAATGCATCGAGCGTGGGCCTGCGCCGCGCGGCGAGGGGATGGCCGGGTCGCACCACCAGCAGCAGCGGTTCGCTGTAGAGCTGTTCGAACGCCAGGTCGGCCATGGCCGAGGCTTGCGCGAGGCGGCCGAGCACCAGGTCGATCTCGCCCTGGCGCAGCTGCGTCATCAGCTGCGCGTTGGTGCCGCTCACCACGCGCACGCGCAGCGCCGGGTGCGAGGCATACAGCCGCGCGACGGCCTCTGGCAGCAGGTTGGCCGCCATGTTGGGCAGGGCGCCCACGGCCACGCGCAGCTGGTCGGCTTCGGGCTGGTCCATGGCCAGGCCCATGCCTTCGCGCAGTCCGCGCAGCGCGGAGACGGCATGGCGCACCAGCACCTCGGCCGCCGGCGTGAGCTCGACGCCGCGGCGGCGGCGCAGCAGCAACTGGCGCCCGACGATCTCCTCGAGTTCGGCAATGGTCTTGGACACCGCGGGCTGCGTGAGCGCCAGGGCCTTGCCCGCGCGCACGAGGTTGCGCTCCTGCGCCACCATCACCAGGCATTGCAGGTGGCGCAGCTTGAGGCGTGCAAAGTTGTTCATGGCTGACATGGGTGTCTTCCCTTTGGAGCGGCCATCCAAATATAACCAGAGGGAATAGCTGGCAGAAGAGCTTTCAGTTGTGCGGGCCGCTTCCGCCTTCTAGAGTGGCCCCCGATACGGAGACAAGCAAAGACATGACCACCGGTTTCTCGAAGAAGAACGCCCCGGGCGCATCGCGCCGCCTGGCCCTTGCCACCGCCGCCTGTGCTGCGCTTTGCCTCGCGCTCGGCAGCCCGGCCGCGCATGCCGACGCGGCCTACCCCGCCAAGCCGGTGAAGTTCATCACCAACTTCCCGGCCGGCGGTCCGCTCGACATCCTCGGCCGCGCGCTGGGCGACGTGCTGCAGAAAGAGCTCAGGCAGCCCTTCGTGGTCGACAACAGGCCGGGCGCCGGCGGCAACATCGGCGCCGACCTCGTGGCCAAGAGCCCGGCCGACGGCTACACGGTGCTGCTGAGCATCGACAGCACCTTCACCATCAACCCGCACCTGTATGCGTCGATGCCCTTCGCGGCCAGGGACCTGAAGGCGCTGATGATCTTCAGCTCCTCGGGCCTGAGCTTCGGCGTCGGGCCCGCCGTGAAGGCCAGGACGCTGCCGGAATTCATCGCGCAGGCCAAGGCCGAGCCCGCCACCTTCAGTTCCGCCGGCAACGGCAGCCCGGCCAAGGCCGAGCCCGCCACCTTCAGTTCCGCCGGCAACGGCAGCCC
>NZ_JBFTPJ010000290.1:0-6134 GCF_056398445.1 Variovorax sp. 01T439_2 | reverse complement strand
ACCTCGGTCCTGAGCGTCACATCGGAAGTCGGAAGCAGCCAGCGCGATTTCGACAGCTGCTCCAGGCTCGGGATGCTTCCTGCAAGCGGATGCCCGGCGCGAACCACGAGCCTGTAGCGCTGGGGTCCGACCCGCGTGCGCAGAACGTCGGGCGGGAGGTGCTGCACGCCGAAGCACACGGCCAAATCGAGCTTGCCTTCTTCGAGCATGCGCACCAGCTCTGCCGAATGCTTGACGCTCACCAGCAACTGGACCGGGTGCGGTCCCGGGAGCATGTCGGCCAGCACCGGCGCGGCCACGCTGCCGAGCAGTGCCGGCACGATGCCCAGCCGGATCGCCCCGCGCATCGCGGCCACTTCGCCGGCCATGTCGCGCCGCGTCGCAATCGTGAGCGCGCTGAGCTCCATGGCCCGCAGGTACAGGGTCCGGCCGGCCGGCGTCAGTGCGAGCGAACGCCCGCCGCGCTCCATCAGCTGGACACCGAACTCGTCTTCGAGCTTGCGCACGACCTTGGTGACGGCCGACTGGCTCAGGCCGCAGCGAAGTGCGGCCCGCTGAAAATTGCCGGTCTCGTGAACGGCTCGGAAGACATCCAGATCTTCAAGGCGCATCGAAGCAGCATAGCCGAGGCGCAGCTTGGAAGCTCATGGAGAAAGCGGCAACTTCGCCTCAGGCGTCGTCGCCCTTGAACCGTTTCAAACTCTTGAAGATCAGCGGAGCGACCAGCGCGAACAGCGCCAGCGCCAGCAGCGTGGCCGAGCCCGCGTGCTTGAAGAACACGAGGCCGTCGCCCAGGCTGATCTGCAGCGCGCGCCGGAATTGGCTCTCCGCCATCGGGCCCAGGATGAGTCCGACGATCATCGGCGCCACCGGGTAGTCCCAGCAGCGCATCAGGTAGCCGCAGATGCCGAAGGTCACGAGCATCACGAGTTCGACCGTCGACGGGTTCGCGGCCAGCGTTCCCATCACTGCGAACACGAGGATGCCCGCGTAGAGCCACGGCTGCGGCACCTTCAGCAGCCGCACCCACAGGCCGACCAGCGGCAAGTTGAGCACCAGCAGCATCAGGTTGCCGATGAAGAAGCTGGCGATCAGGCCCCAGACCAGATCGGCGTTGGTCACGAAGAGCAGTGGGCCCGGCACCAGTCCGTACTGCTGGAAGCCCGCGAGCATCATCGCGGCGGTGGCAGAGGTCGGCAGGCCCAGCGCCAGCAGCGGCACCAGCGTGCCGGTCGCCGCCGCATTGTTGGCCGCTTCCGGGCCTGCCACCCCTTCGATCGCACCTTTGCCGAACTCCTCGGGCTTCACCGCGAGCTTGCGCTCGAGCGTGTACGACAGCAGCGTCGGCACTTCGGCGCCGCCTGCAGGCAGCGCACCAATCGGGAAGCCCAAGCCGATGCCGCGCAGCCATGGCTTCCACGAGCGCTGCCAGTCTTCCTTCGTCATCCAGAGCGAGCCGCGCACGGCCTCGATCTTTTCCTGCACGCCGGTGAAGCGCGAGGCGATGAAGAGCGTCTCGCCCATCGCGAACAAGCCCACGGCCAGTGTCGTGATCGACACACCGTCGAGCAGGGCGGGAATGCCGAAGGCCAGGCGCGACTGGCCCGTGAGCTTGTCGATGCCGACCAGGCCAAGCACCAATCCCAGCGCAAGGCTCGTGATGCCGCGCAGCACCGAGTCGCCGAAGGTGGCCGACACCGTGACAAAGGCCAGCACCATGAGTGCGAAGTAGTCCCACGGACCGAACTGCACCGCGAAGTCGACAAGCCACGGTGCGAGCACCGAGATGCCGATCGTCGCGATCAAGCCCGCGACAAAGGAGCCGATGGCCGCCGTGGCGAGTGCAGGCCCGCCGCGCCCGGCCTTCGCCATCCGGTGCCCCTCGATCGCAGTGGCAATCGAGGCCGCCTCGCCGGGCGTGTTGAGCAGGATCGCGGTCGTCGAGCTGCCGTACATGCCGCCGAAATAGATGCCGGCGAACATGATGATGGAGCCGGTCGGATCGAGCTTGAAGGTGATGGGCAGCAGCAGCGCCACCGTCAGCGACGGGCTGATGCCGGGCAGGATGCCGACCAGCGTGCCCAGCAGCACGCCGATGCCGGCGAAAAGCAGATTGCCGGGCTGGATGGCCACCAGCAGGCCTTGCCCCAATAGCGTGAAAACTTCCATGTGGCCCCTTAGCCGAGAAACAGGCGCTCGAGCGGCCCAGCCGGCAACGACAGGGACAAGGCCCTGGTGAAGAAGGCAAACACGATAGCCGCGAGCAGAAAACCGATGGCGGGCGACTTGATGCGAATGGGCTGGCCGAAGGCCCGCGCAGTCGAAACAAAGAGCCAGGTCGAACCGATGACAAAGCCGCCGCCGAGCTGCAGGATCAGGATCATTCCGATGAGCCCGCCCAGCACCCAGCCCAGCGCCCCACGGTTGGTGAGCACGGCGCCGAGCTCCGACGCCTTCTTGCCGTGCAGCGCAGCGCGCATGCGCAGGGCTGCGACGAGGTGCGCGAGGCCGAGCACGACCAGCAGCAGCGCCACGATGCGCATCGCGGCGGTGGGCCCGACGCCGACCGCCTGCGCGGGCGCCATCAGCGTCACGTCGTAGCCGATGACCGCGGCCAGCCCGAACAGCACGGCGCCTACCATGGCGGTCGCGTGCCAGCCCGGGCCGTTGGTTTCCGGATCGCTCATTTCACGAGGCCGATGGAGCTCAGCACTTCCTTCACGCGCTGCTGATCGGACTTGAGGAACGCGGCGAAGGCGTCGGCGTCGAGGTAGGCATCGTCCCAGCCGCGGGCCTTCGAAATCTTGGCCCATTCGGGCGACTTGAGGGCCTTGTTCACGGCCGCCACCAGCGCGGCCTTCTGCGGCGCGCTGATCGCCGGACCCGCAACCACGCCGCGCCAGTTCACGAGCTCGACGTCGATGCCTTGCTCCTTGAGCGTGGGCACCTCGACGCCTTCGATCCGCCTGGCTGTCGACACGCCGAGCGCGCGCAGCTTGCCGGCCTTGATCTGGCTTTCGAACTCGTTGTAGCCGGACACGCCCGCGGTCACGCGGCCGCCCAGCATCTCGGCCAGTGCTTCGCCGCCGCCCGAGAAGGGCACGTAGTTCAGCTTGGCCGCGTCGCCGCCGGCCTGCTTGGCAATGAGCCCTGCCAGGATGTGGTCCGCGCCGCCGGCCGAGCCGCCGGCCCAGACGACCTTGGAGGTGTCCGCCTTCACGGCCGCTGCAAGATCCTTCAGCGTCTTGTGCGGCGAGTTCGCGGGCACGACCACCACCAGCGGATCGCCCGTCATGCGGGCGATCGGCGTGACCGCGTCCAGGCCGACCGGCGCCTTGTTGGTGAGCACCGCGCCGACCATCGTGATGCCCATCACCATCAGCTGGTTGCCATCGCCCTTTGCGTTGTTCGCGAACTGGGCCAGGCCGACCGTGCCGCCCGCGCCAGGAACATTGACGACCTGCACGTTCTTGGCTGCGCCCGTGGCGGTGAGCACCTGCTGCAGCGAGCGCGAGGCGCTGTCCCAGCCGCCGCCGGGGCCGGCCGGCGCCATGATCTTGAGGTCGAGGGGTGCCTGTGCCATGGCGGGCGCGGCCGCGAAGCCGAACAGCATGGCCGCGATGGAAGCGGCGAGCAGGGCGCGGCGATTCGAGTTGGACGAGAGTTTCATGAAGGTCTCCTGTGGATTTGATGGGGGCTCATTCCGCGACGATCCGGGCGCTGTCGACGATGTGCGCGTACTTGACGGATTCGGTCTTGATGAAGTCGCGGAACTGGGTTTGCGAGAGCGGCATGGGCTCGCCGCCTTGCTCGCGCAATCGCTTGATCAGCTCGGGGTCGCGCAGGGCAGCGGTGACTGCCTCGTTGAGCTTCGCCTGCACGGCAGGCGGCGTTTTCGCGGGTGCAAAGAGACCGAACCAGTTGTCCAGGTCGTAGGAAGCCGTGGGTGCGAACTCCGCGATCGCCGGGATGTCCGGCGCAAAGCCGGCGCGCCTGGCCGAGGTCACGGCCAGTGCCTTCACCCGGTTGCCCTTGATGAAGGGCGTTGCACCGGCCAGGCTCACGAAGGTGATGTYGACATTGCCCGACGCCACGTCGACCAGCTGGTTCGAGGCGCCCTTGTAAGGCACGTGCTGCATCTGGATGCCGGCCAGGGACTGGAGCAGCTCGCCATTCAGATGCTGCGGGTTGCCGACGCCGCTCGTGGCATAGGTCACCTTGCCCGGGTTCTTCTTCGCGTACGCCACGAGCTCGGGCAGGTCCTTTGCCGGGAACGATGGATTCGCGACCAGCACGTTCGGCACCCGCGTGACGGCCGTGATCGGCGCCAGGTCCTTCTCCGGCGAGTACTGCATCTTTGTCTTGTAGACCAGCGGATTGATGGCGGTCTCGCCCGCCGAACCCAGCAGCAGCGTGTAGCCGTCGGGAGCGGCCTTTGCCACGAAGGCGGCGCCCAGCATGCCGCTCGCGCCGGGCTTGTTGTCCACCACGACCGACTGCTTCAGTGAAACGCGCAGCTTCTCCGCCAGCAGGCGCGCCATCGCATCGACGCCGCCGCCGGCGGAGAAAGGAACGACGATGGTGATGGGGCGCGTGGGGTAGTCCTGCGCAAGCGTCGACAGCGGGAGGGCGGCGAAGGCCACCGTGGCGCACAGCAGCGCCCGGCGTTGGATCGAATGCATCTGGGTTGTTCCTTGGTTCTGAAAATGGGCTGGGTGTGGGAGCCGGGTCATGCAGAAAAGACCATGCAGACCGGGCTGCCTGACCTGACCGACGCGCCTGTGGGCTTGAGCGTGCCGGTCGAAAGGTCGACGGCCAGCGTCACGATGGAGTCGCTGTCCTCGTTGAGCGCAAACATGAAGCGGCCGTCCGGCGAGAGGGTGAAGAACCGTGGCGTCTTGCCTTGCGTGGGTTCGGCCTCGATGAACTTCAGCGCGCCGGTGGACGGGTCGATGCTGAACACGGCGATGCTGTCGTAGCCGCGGTTGGAGGCATACAGGAAGCGCCCCTGCGCGTCGATCTGCAGCTCGGAAGCGCGGCTGTTGCCGGTGAAGTTGTCGGGCAGCGCAGACAGGACCTGGAATGGCGCAAGTGCGCCGGTTGCGGGAGTGACGCGATAGGCCGTCACGGTCGAGTCGAGTTCGTTGACTACATAGGCGAACGGCGCCTTGGGATGGAAAGACAGGTGGCGTGGCCCTGCGGTTTCGCGCGTGGCGACGAACGGCACCGGCGCGGGCGTCAGGCGGCCTTCTTCAAACCGGAAGCTGAACACCCGGTCCAGCCCCTTGTCCGGCACGACGACGAAGCGGCCGCTCGGATCGAAGGGATTGAAGTGCGGTTTCGCCTGCTTCTGTTCGATGCGGTGTGGTCCGATGGGACCGTCGAGCCTCACGAGCTGGGTCAGCCCGCCCAGCGAGCCATCGACGTTCACGGGCAGCACCGCCAGGCTTGCGCCGATGTGGTTCGACACCACCAGGAAGCGGCCCGTCGGATCCAGCGCCAGGTGCACCGGGTTCTTGCCCTGCGTGCTCTGCCGGTTGATGAAGGTGAGGAGGCCCGTGCTGCGGTTCACCTTGAAGGCGCTCGCTTCGCTCTCGTCGCCGTGCACGGCGTAGAGGAATTCGCCGTTGGCACTGAGCGCCAGGAAGGACGGATTCACGAGGTTCCTGACGACGTCGACGGGCTCCAGCGTTCCCTTCGCGGAATCGACTTTGAAGATGCTGATGCCCTCGCCACGCGCGTTGCGCTCTCGGGTGGTGCGACTGCCAACGTAGGCGTACATGGGGTGTCCTTGGGTTGATGAAGCCTGGGTGGGCTTGAAGGCCGTCGAGGCGCACCCGGCAAGTTGGCCAAGCAGGGCAGAACCACCGAGGGCCAGACCACCCAGCAATGCGCGGCGGCGGCCTGCTTGGGTGGATGGCTCGGGCGGAGAGAGGGGCGAAAACATGGTGGCGGGCGCTTTCGACGGGCTGTGGTGCGGGACTGAATCGGGGCTGAGGGTTTGCACTTAATTGCATTTTATGAATGAAAAATGCAAAATAAGAATCATGGAAAACACTGAGACGCCCTGCATGCGGTTTGTCGTGGCCGGGCAGGACTACCTGGCCGTCGATCTGCCGGCGCTCTGCAAAGAC
>NZ_JBFTPJ010000289.1:0-6166 GCF_056398445.1 Variovorax sp. 01T439_2 | reverse complement strand
GCCCGGCCCCGCGCGCCCCCGCAGAGGCGGCCTCGGCCACCGCGTCGCTCTTCTGAAACACCCGGCGCCGTGATCAGACGCTGGCTCCGGCGCATCGCATTCACGCTGCTGGGCTTCACGCTGGCCGCGGGGCTGTACGTGGGCGCGGCCTGCGCGCTGATGCTCTGGCCCGCCAATGCCAGGGCGCCCGCGCCGCCGCCCGCCGTCCAGGCCTGGGTGCTGAGCAACGGCATCCACACCGACCTGGTGTTTCCGATCCGCTCGGCCACCGTCGACTGGCAGCAGCTCTTTCCGTTCGCGCATTTCAAGGCCGTGCCGCCCGATGCGGAGTTCATCGCCATCGGCTGGGGCGACCGCGAGTTCTACCTGCACACGCCCACCTGGGCCGACCTCACGGCCTCGCGCGCATTGGGCGCCCTGCTCGGCGGCAACCGCGCGCTGCTGCATGTGACCTACCTCAGCCGTACCTCATTGACCAGGAACGCCTTCCACCTGCCGCTCTCACAGGCGCAGTACGCGCAGCTCGCGGACTACGTGCAGGCGACGCTCGCCTCGGGCCACGCGACACCCGTTGCCGGCGCCCACTACGGCAACGACGACGCCTTCTACGAGGCCGAAGGCGGCTACCACCTCTTCGAGACCTGCAACACCTGGACCGGCCGCGGCCTGCGGCAGGCGGGCGTCACGGTGAGCCGCTGGACGCCCTTCGATTTCAACGTGACGTGGCACCTGCAGCCGGTGCGGCCCTGAAGCCGCTCAGGGCTTGGGCACGCCGGCCTGCCACTGCGGCCAGTTGGCCACGATGTGGTCCACCACGCGCGTGCCCACCAGCGCAATGTTCTCCACCGTCTCGGCAAARCCGCCCGCCGTCTCGCCAGGGGCCGGGTCCAGGTGCTGCAGCGTGCTTTCCTTCGGGCTGCCCTGGTCGAAGTTGACGGCACCGCGCAGGCTCATCACGCGGTCGGTGCCATGGGTGCGCTTGATCACGAGCGTGATGGCGGCGGCTTCCATTTCGGTGATCACGTAGTCGTCGGCGCCGTAGAGCCTGGCGATGTATTGCGCCTGCTTCGACATGCCGGGACCGTGGAAGAAGGTGTCGCCGGTCATGTGGGTGCCGGTGGCCACGAAGGGCGCGCGGCGCGCGGCCGCATCGGGGTAGCGCAGGCGGTACTTGCGCGCGCTGTCCGAATCCTTGAGCGGCGTGTCGGACGAGAGCTTCATGGCCCAGCCCACGAGGTCGGGGTTGAGCTTGAAGCGGCGGTACTCCTCGTAGCCCTTGCGAGGCATGAAGGTGGGTTCGCCGGGCTTGTTCTCCTCAGGCGCCCAGCGGTGGCCGAGGTCGTAGTCCACGAGCCAGGTGGCCCAGCTCACCTCGCCGATGGTGCCGCGCGCCGGCGGCGTGCCGGCCACGCCGGAAATCACGTAGTAGGCCTGCGAGAAGTCGAACTGCGGGTTCAGCAGGATGGCCTGCATCGACGACGACGAGTTGACCTTGCCCATGCCGAGCACCGCGCCGCACACGCCGTCGGCATTGCAGTACACCGGCTGCAATGCGCCGGGCACCGCCATGGGCGCGGCGCCCTTCCAGTAGCGCTCGTACCAGTGCTGGAACTCGCCGGCCCGGTCGCCGGTGTTCTGGCCGATCTCGAACATGGCCGCGACGAAGACCTTCACCTTGACGGGCGCGGCTGCGGCAGCTGGGCGTGCAGCCGATACCGGCGAGGTCGGCGAAGTTGGGGAAGCGCAGGCCGCAACGAGCAGCGCCGCGCCGCAGGCAGAGAGCCAGCGCACGCAGGAAGACGGGAACGGCCGATGGAAGAACATCATTTCTTTGGGACTCCAGGAAAAGAACAAAGCGCCTCCATCGCACCAGCGGCGATTGCGGCGTCCTACAGGCGGCGATTGTCGGTGCAGGCACAAGCGCTGGGTACCGTCACCACGCAAACCCCATGCCGGCCCGCTCCAGATCGACCGCCCCGCCTTCCAGGCCCTCGCCGACGGCCGCGCCCATTGCCAACGGCCTGGTCTACGTGAACCCCGACATGCCGGGCATCCGGCGACTGAAGCACGGCGAGCACTTCCGCTACCGCGACGCGCAGGGCCGCTGGGTGCGCGACGCGGACGAGCTCTCCCGCATCCGCATGCTGGCGATTCCGCCGGCCTACACGCAGGTGTGGATCTGCCCGCTGCCCAACGGCCACCTCCAGGCCACCGGCATCGATGCCCGCGGCCGCAAGCAGTACCGCTACCACCCCGACTGGCGGCTTTTCAAGGACGAGACCAAGTTCGAGCGCCTCGAGGCCTTCGGGCTCGCGCTGCCGCGCATCCGCGCGCGCGTCACGCGCGACCTGCAGGAAGGCGCGGCAACGGCCAAGGCGCCCGGTCGCCAGCAGGTGCTGGCAGCCCTGGTGCGGCTGCTCGACACCACGCTGCTGCGCGTGGGCAACGAGGAATACGCCAGCAGCAACGGCTCCTTCGGCCTCACCACGCTGCGCAACCGGCATGCGGCCGTGCAAGGCGCGGCGCTGCGGCTGCGCTTCAGGGGCAAGAGCGGCGTGATGCACGAAGCCCGGCTCGACGATCCGCGCGTGGCCAGGGTGGTGCGCCAATGCCAGCAACTGCCCGGCCAGGCGCTGTTCCAGTACCAGGACGAAGACGGGGAGCTGCGCAGCGTCTCGTCCACCGACGTCAACGGCTACATCGCCGAAGCCTCGCCCGGCGAGCGCTTCACCGCAAAGGACTTCCGCACCTGGCACGGCACGGTGCAGGCGCTGGAGCTCACGCGGCTGGCCTGCGAACCGGGCCGCACGGCCGCCGACGGCACGCGCTACAGCGCCAAGGAAATACTGGCCGCCGTGGCCAGGCAGCTGGGCAACACGCCCGCGGTCTGCAAGAAGGCCTACGTGCACCCGGCCGTGCTGGCGCTGGGCAGCGCGCTTGCGGGCGACGAGGAAGACCCCGCGGCCGAACTGCTGCGAAAGATGTCGGCCCGAACCGCCGCGCGCAAGACGCGCGGGCTCCACGCCGCCGAACAGCGGCTGCTCGCCTTCCTGCGGATGCATCGGCAAGGCCAGGCGCGCCAGCAGCGCGAGGCACGCAGCGCCAACGGCCGGCGCAAGGCCGGAGAAGAACGACGAAGGCCTCAGCCCGGCGCGAGCGGAAAGCGCACGCTGTCGCGCTCGAGCGCCACGGTGTAGCCCAGGTCTTCCGCCAGGCTCTGGAGCGCAATCGCGTCGATGGCCAGCGCACGCGGGGCGCGGTGCGCGTCGAGCACCGGGCTGGCACCGGCCGATTCGCGCGGCAAGGCGCTCAGGCGAAGCGCGTTGCCGCCATCGGCCTCGATGCGGATCGCGCCGGCTTCGGATGCGCCGTCGTGCAGGTATCCGAGGCCGCCGAGCACCAGGTAGCGCAGCGCGGCGCCCTGAGGCCAGCGCGTTTCGCCCTCGCGCGGTTCGAGCGCGGCATCGACAGCCAGCTCGACGCCATGCATGTCGAAGGCTGCGCGCATCAGGCCCACGCACTGCGCCACCAGCGCGCTGCGCGTGATGCCGTCATCCGTCGTGGCCAGCTCCCAGTCGCGCAGCGAGCGGATGCCCTCGACGAGTTCGGACACCTGGTTGTCGATCAGCGCCACGCGCTCCTCGCAGACCGGTGCATCGATGACCGGCGCGCCGATCTGGCGCTTGAGCATGAGCAGCGCCATGCGGATCACCGACACCGGGGCCGCCATGTCGTGGCGCAGTGCCGGCAAGGCGCGGGTGAGCAGTTCGTGGCGTACGCCGGCGGCGATCCAGCTTCGGGCTCCGGGCGAGGCCTTCATTGGGCGCGGAGAGCCGAAGGCTTCGCCTCGGTGAGGGGGTGGCAGGCCCGCGGACCACTGCTGCTGGTGCGGGGTTCGGCATTCGGCTCGTTCACTTTGCGCGTCCTGAAGCGAAGGAAAGCCAAAGTATCGGTCCCGCCCCCCGCAGCGGGTGTAGGAGCGTACCTACGCTTTCGCCACCCGCCTAGGGTTTGCCGAGATAAACCCGCACGTCTTTCACCTCGACGCCCGCGGCGGCCACGGCCGAACGCAGCTGCGCCTCGGTCACGCCCAGCGTCTCGGTCCAATAGCGCACCTCGTGCGGCTCGTTGACATTGATGCGGGTCCGGTCCTGCGGGCCGCGCTTGTTCGGGTCGTCTGCCATGGCGTGCTTCCTGTGTTGGGTGTGTCGATGCAGGGACGATGCGCGCCCCTGCGGCGCGGCACTGGCGGACGGCGGCGCGGCTCCTTGCAGGAAATGTCCGAAACCGGCGTGCGGGCGCCGCGGGCCGCGCCTATGGTCGGCGCATGAAGTCTGAACAGAACAAGCGCACCATCGCCGAGGCATGGAAGGCTTTCGCAAGCCGCGACCCCCAACGCATCGCATCCTGGTTCACCGAGGATGCCGAATGGCTGGCGCCACGCGGCAACGCCACCGCGCTGGCACTCGATGCGCCCGACCACATGATCGGTCCGGACGCCATCGTGCATTTCCTGGCCGAGAGATTTCCGGCGCTCTTCGTCTCCGATGTCGCGGTCGATTTCCGCAGCCGCTATTGCGAGGGCGATACCGTGATCGTCGAGCTGCGCCTACAGGCCACGCTCGCGAACGGCCGCCGGTACGACAACGACTACTGCTTCATCTTCGAACTGCGCGATGGGCGCATCGCCCGCGTGCGCGAGTACATGGACACGCAGAAGGGCCGCGCCTGCATCTTCGGCTAGGGCCGGGCGGCGCGCGCCTGCAGCTCGCGCTTGAGCAGCTTGCCGTTGGCCGTGGTCGGCATGGCGTCGACGGTCTCGATGCGCGCGGGCCGCTTGTAGGGCGACAGGTGCTCCGCGAGGTAGGCGCGCAGCGCCGGTTCATCGAGCACGGCGCCGGGCTTCATCTCGACGAAGGCGACGATGCGCTCGTTGCCGTCGGCCTCGGGCACGCCCACCACCGCGCAAAGGTGCACGCCGGCGAAGCGGCCGATCACCGCCTCGATCTCCGCGGGATAGACGTTGAAGCCCGAGCGGATGATCATTTCCTTGAGCCGGCCGACCACGAACAGCGCACCGTCCGCATCGAAGCGCCCGAGGTCGCCGCTCGCATACCAGCCGCCGGGGCGCATGACCTGCGCCGTGGCCGCCGCATCGCGGAAGTAGCCCAGCATGAGGCCGGGCCCGCGCAGCCAGATCTCGCCGGTCTCGCCCGGCGCCAGGTCCTGGCCATCGGGCCCCACGATGCGCGCCTCGCCGCCCTCGACCACATGGCCCGCGGCCGTGTCCGCACGCGGTGCCTCCACGCGCGTGAGGAACACCGAGCCCGCGTACTCCGAGAGGCCATAGCCGTAGTGCAGCGGCTGGCCGAACAGCGCCTCGACGCGCTGCTTGAGCGCTGGATCGAGCGGCGCCGAGCCGGTGTAGACATAGCGCAGCGCCGGAAAGCGCGGCGCACCGTGCCCGGCCTCGATGTGGGCCAGCAGCCGCGCATACATCGTGGGCGGCCCGAGCAAGTTGGACACCTCTTCATGCGCGAGCGCATGCAGCATGTCGGCCGGCGAGAAGCTCGCGCGCAGCACCAGCGCGGCGCCGCCCGTGAGCGCGGCCATGAGCACCGTGCCGATGCCGAAGATGTGCGTCATCGGCAGGAAGGCGTAGACCCGGTCGTGCGCGCCCAGCGCCCGCACGCCGGCCGACACGCGGCCGAAATGCAGCAGCCCGCGGTGCGACACCATCACGCCCTTCGGCGTGCCCGATGTGCCTGAAGTGAAGATGATGGCCGCGGTATCTGCGAGCGCGGGATCGGCCTCTGGCCTGGCCTCGGCGCGCACGGCCGAGCGCATCACGCCCGGCAGCGCCGAGGGCACCGCGCCGGCGCGCTGGGCATGCTGCCGCGCGGCGTCCGAGGCGTCGGTGGTGAAGCAGCACAGCCGCGCATCGGCGCGGTCGGCAATGGCCGCGACCTCGCCGGGCGACATGCGCGCGTTGACCCCGCACGACCATGCGCCGATGCGGCTGCACGCCATGATGAGCGCGATGTGCGCGGCGCAGTTCTCGGCCACCAGCAGCACGCGGTCGGTCGGCCGCACGCCGGCGGCGAGCAGGTCCTGCGCGGCCGCCTCGGCCATGGCCTGCAGCGCGCCGTACGACACGGTGCCCGAT
>NZ_JBFTPJ010000288.1:0-6181 GCF_056398445.1 Variovorax sp. 01T439_2 | reverse complement strand
GCACTTCTTCCGCGCTGGGCATGCCCAGGCGCTGCAGCGCGGTGGCCACGCGCTGGTCGAACACGTCTTCGAACTTGCGCAGGCCGAAGCTGTCGAGGCCCGGAAAGCCGCGGGGAACCGCGGCCTTGGCACCCGCCGCCGGATCGAACCTGGCCTGGCCGATGCCCAGCAGCCCCTCGATCACGTTGGCCTGGCGCTTGGCGACGTCGTCGCGCACATTGCCGAGCACCTTGAGGCCGGCGCGCAGCAGGCCCTCGGCACCGACGGCCTTCTTGCCCGGCCCGGTGTCCGATGCGGCAGCAGCCGCCTTCTTCTTAGGTGCCGCGGCCTTCTTCCCGGCTGCGGGCATCTTCCGGGCCGCAGGCGCCTTCCTGGCGGGCTTCGCAGGCGCCGCCGCCCTCTTCTTCCTGGAATCGTCCGTCGGATCGGGGCGGGTCGCCATGCGTTGTTGCTCCAGGGTCAGGCCGCCTTGCGGGCGGCGGTGCGGCGAACCGGCTTCTTGGCAGCGGCGGCCTTGGCCTTCACGCTGCGCACGGGCTTGGCTTCTTCGGTGCCGCTCACGCGCACTTCGATCTGCTTGGCACCGGCAGCCACCTTGTCGGCGATCTGCACCGACACGTTGGCAATCGGCTGGTTCAGCGCATTCAGCGTCTTGACCACCGAGCTGACGACCGGCGATTCGACGCGCGCCACGCGGCCGGCCACGGTTTCGATGCCGCTCGTGGTGCCCGCGGCGACGCGGTCCATCACCGAGACGATGCGGCCGGTGTCGATGTCCAGGCGGTTGGCCAGGAAGCCGTTGATCTTTTCCTGCGCGCCGATCAGGTTGGCCTTGACCTGCTCGCTCACCAGCGGAATCTGGCGGCTGCCGAGGAATTCGCTGTAGCGCGAAGCAGCGCCGCCGAGCAGGCGATGAACGCCGGCGCGGTAGGCGCCCACCAGGGTCTTGCCGGCGTCGTTGTACTGGCCGATGACGTGGATGGCGGCGGAAGAGAAGGAGGCTTGCGTGGTGGTCATGTGGATTTCCTGGAAGTTGATCGGTCGCTGGATTCGCGATGAAGTGATCTTCTTCCAGAGTGCCTAGGCCTGGAAAGCTAGAACGGTCGGAAAACTAGTCCAACTGCCCCAATTTTCCGGCCCTCGTGCCTGGCGATCATGCCGCAGTGGCCACCCTGGCGCGTTTGGCGGGCGCCGCGGGCTTGCGCGGCGCGGCCTTGGGTGCGGCCGCCTTGGCCGGTGTTTTCTTCGCGGCGGTCTTGGCGGCCGGCGCCTTGGCCGCGGCGGCTTTGGCTGCCGGCGGCTTCTTCGCTGCAGCCTTTTTTGCAACCGGCCTCGGCGCCGCCTTCACGGCGGGTGCCGGCTCGGGAGCCGCCGCTGTCTTCGCGGGCGCCGCGCCCGCCGCTGCCGGGTGCGTCTGCGTCAGGCCCAGCAGCAGCTGGTGCTCGGCCAGCATGTAGTCGCCGATCTCGGTGATGTCGGGCACCGCGCGGCGGCAGGCGATGAGGCCGTAGTCCATGCGTCCGTTGTAGCTCTGCACCGTGACATTGAGGGCCGTGCCGTGGCTCGCGATCGACACCGGGTAGTAGCTGGTGACCAGCGCGCCCGCAAAGTACATCGGGAACGGCGCGCCCGCCACGTTGGAGATGGCCACGTTGGCGGCCGGCGGCAGCAGGTTCACGAGGCCCGAGCGGCCCACCATCGAGGCGATGCCCGACACCAGCCAGGGCGCGGCAAAGGTCGGGAAGTCGTCGAGGATCACCGCCTTGAAGCGGTTCATGGTCGACTTCGAGCTGGTCGACGACGCATTGATCGCCTTCAGCCGCTGCACCGGGTCGGTGATGTCGGTGGCCAGGCTCACGAGGATCATGCTGGCCTGGTTGTTGGCCGTGTCGTCGCCCGCTTCGCGCAGGCTCACGGGCACGCCGGCCACCAGCGGCTTGGCGGGCAGCTCGTTGTTGTCGGCCAGGTAGTGGCGCAGCGCGCCGGCCACGGTGGCCATCACCACGTCGTTGAGCGACACGCCGAAGTGCCTGGCGATGTGCTTGGTCTCGGCCAGCGAGATGGTGCGGCCGGCAAAGGTGCGCTGGTTGGTGATCGACACGTTCAGCGAGGTGCGCGGCGCAAACAGGTTGAACTTCTTGGGCGCGGTGGCGGCGTCCTTCTCGGCCGCCTTCTCGGCCGCCTTCTCGTCGGGCTTGGCGAGGCCGCCGAGCGCGCGCGCGATGGCCGGCGCCATCTTGAACAGCTTGACGTACTGCTGCGCCGTGTTGCGCAGCGCCGCGGTCGCAAGCTCGGCCATGCCCAGCTGGTAGCCGCTGCTGCGCGCGCGGGCGCGCGGCGGCTTGACCACGCGGCCCGTGGGCTCGAGGTCGAAGATGGCTTTGCCGAGCGCCACGCCGGCCTGGCCGTCGATGCCCGCATGGTGCACCTTGGTGTAGAGCGCCACCTGGCCGCTCTTCAGGCCGTCGATGATGAAGAACTCCCACATCGGGCGGCTGCGGTCGAGCAAGGTGGAATGCAGCCGCGCCACGTACTGCTGCAGCTGGCGGTTGGTGCCGGGCCTGGGCAGCGTGATGTGGCGCACGTGGTAGTCGAGGTCGATGTCCTCGTCGGCCACCCACACCGGGTTGGTCATGTCGAAGGGCATCAGTGCGAGCTTGCGCGTGAACACGTCGGCCAGGTGGATGCGGCTGGCCATGAACTGCTTGGCATCCTCGTAGAAATCGCCCTTGTAGCCCTTGGGCAGGTCGAGCACGTTGAGCGAGCCCACGTGCATCGGCATCTCGGGGGTTTCCAGGTGCAGGAAGGTGGCATCAAGACCGCTCAGGTGTTTCATGTGTCGTGTCTCCTTGTGTGCGCAGGCGCCGTCCGGCAGGATACCCGTGGGAGCCCCGCGCATCGAGGCCAAACCGCCGAACGCGGGTTTGTCACTAGGCCGGCGCGCGGTGCGCTATGAATTCAGTAGCTTCGGCCGACCCTGACGGCAGGCATGCCTTTCTTCACGGCGGATTCGTACACTGCGCCCATGACATCCACCGCTTCCACGCAGACCGACGAGCACCAGTGGCTCGAAGACATCGACGGCGCCGAACAGCTCGAATGGGCGCGCCAGCACAACGCGAAGACCGTGCGGCGCTACGCGCTGTCGCCCGCCTTCGAGCGGATGGAGCAGGGCATCCTCGAAGTGCTCGACTCCGAGGCCCGCATTCCGATGGTGCGCAAGATCGGCCCGCTCTTCTACAACTTCTGGCGCGACAAGAAGAACCCCAAGGGCCTGTGGCGGCGCACCACGCTGGCCGAATACCGCAAGCCCCAGCCGGAATGGGAAACCGTGCTCGACCTCGACGCGCTGGCCGAGGCCGACAAGGAAAACTGGGTCTGGCACGGCGCCGATTGCCTGCAGCCCGACTACAAGCGCTGCCTCGTCTCGCTCTCGCGCGGCGGCGCCGATGCGAACGTCGTGCGCGAGTTCGACCTCGAGCTCAAGCAGTTCGTCGCAAGCGGCTTCACGCTGCCCGAGGCCAAGAGCAACGTGGCGTGGAAAGACATCGACCACCTCTACGTGGCCACCGACTTCGGCCCCGGCTCTATGACCAGTTCGAGCTACCCGCGCATCGTCAAGGAATGGAAGCGCGGCACGCCGCTGGAAAGCGCGGCCACGGTCTACGAGGGCGGCGAGGACGACATGACGGTCAGCGCCTGGCGCGACAACACGCCGGGCTTCGAGCGCGACTTCGTCTCGCGCCAGATGGACTTCTACGACAGCGAGACCTGGCTGCGCACGGGCGACGGCCGGCTGGTGAAGATCGACGTGCCCGACGACGCCAGCACCGAGGTCACGCGCGAGTGGATGCTGGTCGAGCCGCGCAGCCCCTGGACCGTGGGCGGCACCACCTACAAGCCGGGCTCGCTGCTGGCAATGCGCTTCGACGACTACATGGCCGGCCGGCGCGAGATCACCGTGCTGTTCGAGCCCGACGACACGACCGCGCTCGACGACTATTCGTGGACCCGCCACCACCTGATCCTCAACGTGATGCACGACGTGGTGAACCGGCTCGAAGTGCTCACGCCAGGGGCCAGCTCCAAGGCATGGAAGCGCGAGAGCCTGGGCGGCGCGCCCGAGCTCTCGACCATTGCGGCCGGGGGTGTCGACGAGGACGAGAACGACGACTACTTCCTGACCGTGAGCGGCTTCCTGCAGCCGACCACGCTCTACATCGGCACCATCGGCCGGGGCGAGCCCGAGCCGCTGAAGGACAGCCCCGCCTTCTTCGATGCCTCCGGCTATCGCGTGAGCCAGCATTTCGCCACCTCGAAGGACGGCACGCGCGTGCCCTACTTCGAGATCGCGCCCAGGAACCTGCAGGCCGACGGCAGGAACCCCACGCTGCAGTACGCCTACGGCGGCTTCGAGATCTCGCTGCAGCCCAGCTACAGCGGCGCCATCGGCCGCGCATGGCTCGAGCGGGGCGGCGTCTACGTGGTGGCCAACATCCGCGGCGGCGGCGAGTACGGGCCGCGCTGGCACCAGGCCGCGCTGCAGCGCGACCGCCTGCGCACCTGCGAAGACTTCGCCGCGGTTTCGGAGCACCTCGTCGCGCGCAACATCACTTCGCCGCCGCACCTGGGTGCCATGGGCGGCAGCAACGGCGGGCTGCYGATGGGCAACATGCTCACGCTGTATCCCACGCTCTACGGCGCCATCGTGAGCGAGGTGGCGCTGCTCGACATGAAGCGCTACACGCATCTGTCGGCCGGCGCCTCGTGGATTGCCGAATACGGCGACCCGGACGATCCGGAAGAATGGGCCTGGATCCAGGCCTTCTCGCCCTACGAGAATGCGAAGCCCGGCCAGCCCTATCCGCCGGCGCTCTTCACCACGTCGACGCGCGACGACCGCGTGGGCCCGGTGCACGCACGCAAGATGCATGCGAAGCTGGCCGCCATGGGCTACGACTCCAGCTTCTACGAGAACATCGAAGGCGGCCACAGCGCGGCCACCGACAACAAGGAGGCCGCCTTCATGGACGCCCTGGGCTACGCCTACCTGTGGGAGCACATCGGACGGACATCCGCATGAGCAACGACAACGGCACCACCCTCGAACTGATCGGCGCGCCCACCGACGTCGGTGCCAGCGTGCGCGGCGCCGGCATGGGCCCCGATGCGCTGCGCGTGGCCGGGCTGCCGGAGGCGCTCGCGCGGCAGGGCTTCACCGTGATCGACCGCGGCAACCTCGCGGGCCCCGCCACCCCGTGGACCGCGCCGGCCAACGGCCTGCGCCACCTCGACGAGGTGATTGCCTGGAACCGCTCCGTCTACGCCGCCGTCGACACCGCCCTGGGCACCGGCCACGTGCCGCTCATGATGGGCGGCGACCACTGCCTGGCCATCGGCTCGATCAGCGCCGTGGCCTGGCATGTGCGCAAGCGCGGCAAGAAGCTGCGCGTGCTGTGGCTCGATGCGCACTCCGACGTCAACACCGAAACCACCAGCCCGAGCGGCAACCTGCACGGCATGCCCGTGTCCTRCCTGCTGGGCCACGGGCCCGCGGCGCTCACCGGCTGGAGCGGCGAGCGCGCGGCGCTGGAGCACGATGCCATCCGCTTCATCGGCATCCGCAGCGTCGACGCGGACGAGAAGGACGCCATCCGCACACTCGGCCTGCATGTGTTCGACATGCGCCACATCGACGAGCACGGCATGCGCACCACCATGACCGAGGCGCTGCAGGACGTGGACGAGGATACCCACCTGCACGTGAGCTTCGACCTGGATTGCCTCGATCCGAACATCGCACCCGGCGTGGGCACCGGCGTGCGCGGCGGCCCGACCTACCGCGAGATGCAGCTGTGCATGGAAATGGTCGCCGACACCCGCCGCCTCGGCTCGGTCGACGTGGTGGAGCTGAACCCCGCGCTCGACGTGCGCAACCAGACCGCCGAAGTGGCGGTGGAGCTGATCGAGAGCCTGTTCGGAAAGTCGACGCTGGTGCGCTGAGCGCCTCAGGCCGTGGGTGCCGCGGATGCCGCCGCCGCCACGCAGCGCTGCATGCGCTGCAGGTCTTCGAGCAGCAGGCACACCGGCGCCGCCAGCAGCAGCAAGGCGGACGAGGCGCCCGGCGACTCATGCCGGCGTGCGAGCTGCGCAAGCTTCGCAAGATCGGGCGCGCCCCGGC
>NZ_JBFTPJ010000287.1:0-6182 GCF_056398445.1 Variovorax sp. 01T439_2 | reverse complement strand
CGCCAGGTCGAACTTGACGACCTCGCCCGGAATCAGCCCGAGCCCGTCGGTCGGGCCCTCGTCGCTGCGCGACAGCAGCATCTGCATGCCCACGCACACGCCGAAGAGCGGCTTGCTCGCCGCGGCCTCGAGCACCGACTCCTGCAGGCCGGAGTCGCGCAGTTCGCGCATGCAGTCGGGCATCGCGCCCTGCCCCGGCAGCACCACGCGCGTGGCCTTGCGCACCACCTCGGGGTCGGAGGTGACGAAGACCTGCACGCCCACCTGGTCGGCCGCATGCTGCACGGCCTGCGAGACGGAGCGCAGGTTGCCCATGCCGTAGTCGACCACGGCGACGGTATTTGCTACAGATTTCATAGCTTGGCGGCGAGGACGTTCAGAGCGAACCCTTGGTCGATGGAATGACGCCCACGGAGCGTGGATCGAGTTCGAGCGCGCCGCGCAGCGCGCGCGCAAAGGCCTTGAACACGGTCTCGCACTGGTGGTGCGCATTGACGCCCTTGAGGTTGTCGATGTGCAGCGTGACGAAGGCGTGGTTGACGAAGCCCTGGAAGAATTCGTAGGTGAGCTGGCTGTCGAAGGTGCCGATCATGCCGCTCGTGAACGGCACGTGCATCACCAGGCCGGGCCGGCCCGAGAAGTCGATGACGACGCGGCTCAGCGCCTCGTCCAGCGGCACGTAGGCATGGCCGTAGCGGCGGATGCCCTTCTTGTCGCCCACGGCCTTGGCCACCGCCTGGCCCAGCGTGATGCCCACGTCTTCCACCGTGTGGTGGCCGTCGATGTGCAGGTCGCCCTGGCAATCGATCTCGAGGTCGATCAGGCCGTGGCGGGCGATCTGGTCGAGCATGTGGTCGAAGAAGCCGATGCCGGTGGAGAGCCTGGCCTTGCCCGTGCCGTCCAGGTTGACGCTGACGGTGATCCTGGTCTCGGCGGTGTTGCGGGTGACCGATGCAGTGCGATCGGCAGTCTGGGGGGTGGTCATAGTGAGGCTTCGAGTGCCGCGAGCATCCGCGCATTCTCGTCGGCCGTTCCGACGGTGAGGCGCAGGCAGTTTGCGAGCAGTTCGTGCATTTTAGAAACGTTCTTCACAAGAATCCCGCGCGCCTTCATGCCTTCGAAGGCCTTGGCGGCATCGGGCACGCGCACGAGGATCATGTTGGCATCGCTCGGCCAGGCCTTCACGCCCGCCAGGCGGCCCAGCCCCATCATGAGACGGTGGCGCTCGTCGCGGATCTGCCGCGCCTGGGCCTCGAACACCTCGGCATGCTCGAGCGCGAACAGTGCGCACTCGCAATTGAGCACGCTGATGTTGTAGGGCGGGCGCACCTTGTCGATCTGCGCGACCAGCGCGGCCGGGCCCATGAGATAGCCCAGGCGGATGCCGGCCAGGCCGAACTTGCTGAGCGTGCGCATCAGCAGCACATGGCCATGCCGCGCGATGCGGTCGATGTAGCTCCTGGCGGCAAAGGGCTGGTAGGCCTCGTCGATCACCACCAGCCCGCCCTGCTCGCCCTGGGCCTGCACGATCTTCTCGATGGCGGCATCGTCCCAGAGGTTGGCGGTGGGGTTGTTCGGATAGGCCAGGTACACGATGGCCGGCTTCTCGCGTGCGATGGCCGAAAGCATGGCGGCCTCGTCGAGTTCGAAATCGGCCGTGAGCGGCACGCCGACGAAGCGCAGGCCCTGCAGTTTCGCGCTCATCGCATACATCACGAAGCCGGGCACGGGCGCGAGCACCGCGGCCCCGGGCACGTCGCAGGCAATGGCGAGCAGCGAGATCAGTTCGTCGGAGCCGTTGCCCAGCATCAGCGAAAAGCCCTCGGGCATCTGCGCATGCGCGGCCAGCGCGCGCTGCAGGTCGGCGCCGCGCTCGCCCGGATAGCGGTTGAGCGCCAACGCACCGAGCCGCGCGCCAAGCTCGGCCTGCAGCGCGGCCGGCAGGCCGAAGGGGTTTTCCATGGCGTCGAGCTTGACGAAGCCGCGTGCGTCCTGCACCGCATAGGCATGCATGGACTGCACGTCGGAGCGGATGCGGTCGATCGGGCGGGCGGCGGGCGAAGAAGATGTCATCGGGTGCAGCGGTAGCTGTTTCTGAGGGCGCCGGCCATGACCAGCTGAACGGGCATGTCGGCTTCGTAGCTGTCGGCGTTGCGGGTCAGCTCGGTTTGATAGAGGGAGCGTGCCATCGAAGGCTCCAGGCGCCGGCCCTCGACGCAGAAGATCGGCTTCTGGCCGTTGCGCTGCGAGGCCTCCACGCCTTCGCGCAGGCCTTCGAGCACGCCGACGAGGTAGTAGCTCGCGTAGGCCTTGCCGTCCTTTTCGCTCGCTTCCAGCGTGCGCAGCTCGCGGATGCTCATGGCCTGCGCCGAGCCCGCAGCCGCGAGCGCCAGCAGCCATGCCGTCGCGCGCGAACGATGAAAAGAACGGCGTCGAGCCATCTTGCTTTGCTCCTGCCGGCGGCGGGCGGGCTTCAGGCCCTGCGCAGCCGCATGCGCGCCGCTTCGGCGTGCGCCTGCAGGCCTTCGCCTTCGGCCAGCGTGACGGCAATGGGCCCGAGCACCTGCGCGCCGGCTTCGCTCACTTCGATGAGGCTCGAGCGCTTCTGGAAGTCGTACACGCCCAGCGGGCTCGAGAAGCGCGCCGTGCCGCTCGTGGGCAGCACGTGGTTGGGGCCCGCGCAGTAGTCGCCCAGGCTCTCGCTGGTGAAGGCGCCCAGGAAGATCGCGCCGGCATGGCGCAGCAGCGGCTCCCAGCGCTGCGGCTCGCTGCTGCTGACTTCCAGGTGCTCCGGCGCGATGCGGTTGCTGATCTCGCAGGCCTCTTCCATGCTCTTGGTGTGGATGAGAGCGCCGCGGCCGTTGAGCGAAGCCGCGATGATCTCGGCGCGCGGCATGCCGGGCAGCAGGCGGTCGATCTCGGCCTGCACGCGGTCGATGTACGCGGCGTCGGGGCACAGCAGGATGCTTTGCGCGAGCTCGTCGTGCTCGGCCTGGCTGAACAGGTCCATCGCCACCCAGTCAGGCGGCGTGCTGCCGTCGGCCAAGACGAGGATTTCGCTCGGGCCCGCGATCATGTCGATGCCCACGGTGCCGAACACGCGGCGCTTGGCGGCGGCCACGTAGGCGTTGCCGGGGCCGGTGATCTTGTCGACCGCGGGGATGGTGGCGGTGCCGTAGGCCAGCGCGGCCACGGCCTGCGCGCCGCCGATGGTGAAGGCGCGCGTGACGCCTGCCACGTAGGCGGCGGCGAGCACCAGCTGGTTCTTTTCGCCGCCCGGCGTCGGAACCACCATGATGATTTCGGCCACGCCGGCCACGTGAGCCGGAATGGCATTCATCAGCACGCTCGACGGATAGGCCGCCTTGCCGCCCGGCACGTAGATGCCGACACGATCAAGCGGCGTAACCTTCTGGCCGAGCAGCGTGCCGTCGGCATCGCGATAGCTCCAGCTCTCGCCGCTGGCCTTCTTCTGCGCCTCGTGATAGCTGCGCACGCGGCGAGCGGCGGCTTCGAGCGCATCGCGCTGCGTGGCCGGCAATGATTCGAAGGCGGCCTTGAGTTCGGCCTGCGTTAGCTCCAGCTCGGACAGCGTCTTCGCATCGAGCTTGTCGAAGCGATTGGTGTACTCCAGCACCGCCTCGTCCCCGCGCCTCTGCACGTCGGCCAGGATGTCCGCCACCACCTTCTCGATGGCCGCATCGGCATCCGCGGACCAATGCAGCCGCGCCTTGAATTCAGCGTCGAAGCCGGCTGAAGCCGTGGAGAGGCGGACGGGGGCTGCTTTCGGAGTCATGTGCGTGAAGTTCAGGCAGTGGGAATGGCCGACGCGAAGGCGTCGATGATGCGGCGGATCGGCTCGCGCTTGAGCTTGAGCGCGGCCTGGTTGACCACGAGGCGCGCGCTGATGTCCATGATGCGTTCGACCTCGACCAGGTGATTGGCCTTGAGCGTGTTGCCGGTCGAGACCAGGTCGACGATGGCGTCGGCCAGGCCGGTGAGCGGCGCGAGCTCCATGCTGCCGTAGAGCTTGATCAGGTCGACGTGCACGCCCTTGCTCGCGAAAAACTCGCGTGCAAGGCCCACATACTTGGTGGCGACCCTCAGGCGCGAGCCCTGCTTCACGGCCGAGGCGTAGTCGTAGTCGGCGCGCACCGCCACGCTGAGTCGGCAGGCCGCGATGCGCAGGTCCAGCGGCTGGTACATGCCCTGGTTGCCGTTTTCCAGCAGCACGTCCAGGCCGGTCACGCCAAGGTCGGCGCCGCCGTACTGCACGTAGGTGGGCACATCGGAGGCGCGCACCAGCACCACGCGCACGTCGGGCCGGGTGGTGGCCAGGATCAGCTTGCGCGATTTTTCGGGGTCTTCGGTGACCTCGATGCCGGCGGCGRCCAGCAGCGGCATCGTCTCTTCGAAGATGCGGCCCTTCGAGAGCGCGAGGGTGATCATGCGGCGGCTCCCGAGATGCGTTCGATGTCCGCGCCCAGGCCGCGCAGCTTGGCTTCCATGCGGTCGTAGCCGCGGTCCAGGTGGTAGATGCGGTCGACCAGCGTCTCGCCGTCGGCCACGAGGCCGGCGATCACCAGGCTGGCCGAGGCGCGCAGGTCGGTCGCCATCACTGTGGCGCCCGACAGCTGCTGCACGCCCTCGACCATCGCCACCTTGCCCTCGACGTGGATCGTGGCGCCCAGGCGCACCATCTCGTTCACGTGCATGAAGCGGTTCTCGAAGATGGTTTCGGTGACCATCGAGGCGCCGCGCGCGATCACGTTCAGGGCCATGAACTGGGCCTGCATGTCGGTCGGGAAACCGGGGTATTCGGTGGTGCTGAAGCTCTGCGCCTTGAGGTGCTCGCAGGCCGGGGCGCTGGAGCTGATGCGCACGCCGCCCTCCTGTGCCGCGACGGTGCAGCCGGCGTCGCGCAGCTTGTCGATCACCGCGTCCATGTGGTCGGCCCGCGCGTGGCGCAGGAACACGTCGCCGCCGGTGGCCGCAACGGCGCACAGGAAGGTGCCGGCCTCGATGCGGTCGGCCACCACGGCGTGCTCGCAGCCGTGCAGCTTCTCGACGCCCTGGATGCGGATGTGGCTGGTGCCGTGGCCTTCGATCTTCGCGCCCATGCGGATCAGCATTTCGGCCAGGTCGACGATCTCGGGCTCCTGCGCGGCGTTCTCGAGCAGCGTCTCGCCCTCGGCCAGCGCGGCGGCCATGAGGAAGTTCTCGGTGCCCGTGACGGTAACCATGTCGGTCAGGATGCGCGCGCCCTTCAGGCGGGTGCGCCCGGCCGGCAGGCTGGCGATCATGTAGCCGTGCTCGACCACGATCTCGGCGCCCATGGCCTGCAGGCCCTTGATGTGCTGGTCGACCGGCCGCGAGCCGATGGCGCAGCCGCCCGGCAGCGACACCTTGGCATGGCCGAAGCGCGCGAGCAGCGGGCCCAGCGCCAGCACGGAGGCACGCATGGTCTTCACCAGTTCGTAGGGTGCCTCGGGGTTGCTGAGGTCGCCCGCATCGAGCCGCACCGTGCCGTTGTCGTCGCGCTCGGCCGCAACGCCCATGTTGCGCACCAGCTTGAGCATGGTCGACACGTCCTGCAGGCGCGGCACGTTGTGCAGCGTCACGGGCTGGTCGGTCAGCAGTGCGGCGCACAGTTCCGGCAGGGCTGCGTTCTTGGCGCCGGAAATGAGTACCTCGCCGCGGAGCTGGCGCCCGCCGCGAATCAGAAGTTTGTCCATCGAATTTCCAGCGAATCAGGGCCCGGGGGCCGGAGAGTTATTTTTCCAACGCCGCCCATTCGGCCGGCGTGTAGGTCTTCATTGAGAGCGCATGCACCTCGTCGGTATGCATTTTCGCACCCAGGGTCGCGTAGACCCGCTGATGGCGCTGAATCGCGCGCTTGCCCTCAAATTCGGCCGAGACGATGGTGGCATACCAATGCCGGCCGTCGCCTTCGAGCGTGATGTGCTCGCAGGGAAGGTGGGACTGGATCAGGGCCTGGAGTTGTTCGGCGGTCATGGGAATTGGAAAGGGCTTTTCAGCCTCTGATTTTGTAGCCGATGCGCAGCAGGTGGACGGCGATGGCGCTCACCACCAGCCAGGCGGCGCCGACGATGCCCAGGCTGAGCCAGGGCGAGGCGTCGCTCACGCCGAAGAAGCCGTAGCGGAAGCCGTCGATCATGTAG
>NZ_JBFTPJ010000286.1:0-6203 GCF_056398445.1 Variovorax sp. 01T439_2 | reverse complement strand
TTCAGGTGCTCGACCTGGCGCGCGATGCGTTCGACCAGCGTGCCGTTGAACAGGTAGTAGGGCAGCACCACCACCTGCYTCATGCCCAGCAGGCCCTGGCGCTGCACGGCCTTCTCCAGGCGCGGGTAGGTGATGCCGGTGAAGGCAAGGTCGACCAGCTCGTGGTCGGTCTCCTCCATCAGCCAGCGCGCCATCTTGGCCATGTCGCCATTGGCCTGGCGGTCCGACGAACCCCGGCCCAGGATCACCACGCCGGTGGTGGTCGGGTCGGGCATGTCGAGCGCCTGCATCGCGTCCTTGAGGCGGCGCTTGAGGATCGCGAGGATCGGATCGCAGGCCGTGAGGTGCGGCGCGTAGAGGAACTGCACCATCGGGTACTTGAGCCGGGCGCCGTCGATGGCCTGCGGCACGTCCATCTTCACGTGGCCCGCGGCATTGAGGATGAGCGGCACCACGATCACGCGCCGCGCGCTCTCGGCCGCGCGGCGCAGGCCCTCGCTCATCGTGATCTCGGAGAACTCGATGAAGCAGACCTCGATGCGCCAGCCCGGCTGCCGCTCGCGCCATTGCGCGGCAAAGGCCTCGATCTCGTCGTTGCCGGATTTTTCGCGCGAGCCGTGGCCCACCAGCAGAATGGTTTCGGAGTTCATGGGAGTTCCTGGCGCAGGGTTTGGACGGGAACGCTCGCGCGCCGGAAGCGGTGCGTGAAGCTCGCGTCGTAGAGCTTGGATTTGGCGAGCGTGGTCCACTGCCGCGCGCCCAGCGTGGGGCTGGCGATGATCATCGACTGGCTCGCGATGCGGGCCTCGCGGCACAGCGCCTGGATGGTCGCGACCGTGCCGCGCACGATCTTCTCTTCGCCCGGCCAGCTTGCCTTGTGAACCACCACCACGGGCGCATCGGGCGACCAGCCGGCGGCCGTGAGCGCGGCCGTGACCTTGCCCATCAGGGTGATGCTCAGGAAGATGCACAGCGTGCTGTGGTGCGCGGCGAGCGCCTCGAGCGACTCGCCCTCGGGCATGGGCGTGCGGCCTTCGACGCGCGTGAAGATCACGGTCTGCGTGACCTCGGGCAGCGTGAGGCTTTCCACCGCCGCCGCCGCCGAGGCCATGGCGGAGGACACGCCCGGCACCACGCCGATCGGCACGCCCGCCGCATCCAGCGGCTGCACCAGCTCGATCAGTGCGCCGTACAGGCCCGGGTCGCCGGTCTGCAGGCGCACCACGGTCTCGCAGCGCGCGGCCTGCGCGATCAGCCAGGCCGACATCTGCTCGAGCGTCATGTCCTTGCTGTCGGCAATGGCGCAGTCCGGCCGCGCCCAGCGCATGGCGGTTTCGCTCACGAGCGAGCCCGCGAACAGGATCGCCCCGGCGCGCTCGACGAGGCCGCGGCCCTTGACGGTGATGAGTTCCGGATCGCCCGGGCCCGCACCGACGAACCACACGGTTCCCGGCGTCGGCGCACTGCCTGGAGCGATGGCTCGCTTGTTCATGATGATGATTCCTCCGCGCCCGCCGCGCGATAGATGGTCGGTACGACCGGGCGGGGGGAGAGAAATCGGAGGGGCGCCAGTGGATGCGGTTCCGGCGGATGCACACCTGCATCGAGCCGGACGCCATGCGCCGCCCGCCGATCCTCGCCCACCGCAAGGTCATGCGCTGGTCGTCAGGCCGGTCTCCGGGCTCACGAGCGCAGAGCCATCGGCTCTGCAGCAAGACCACCTTCCCATGCCGTTCGCGGCACAGTGGCGCGGGACCGAATCCCGGGGTCTTGCTTCTTGACTCGTTTACCGTTGCGGGGGCAGCGTCGGCATTGCGCGGTGTTCTCTCCACCGCCGCGCACCGACTTCCCGTTTCACCCTGGCCACCCCGCCGTTTACACGGGGCGCCAGGACACCTGACAACGCGCGCAAAGTGTATCAGCCGCTTGCGGCGGGGCGGCGGGCGATCACCTGTCCAGGCCGAGACGCCCGCGCAGTTCCTTGCGGGCCGCGGCGAAATCGCCCTGGTACGCGGGGTTGTTCTGGATCAGAACAGCCGCGCGTCGGCATGGCTCCCGGGTCTGTGTGGGCAGATCAGCGGGCCGGCCGCAGCCGCAGGCCAACCAGGAGTTCGTTGTAGGACGCGGTCACTGCGGCGTTGCCAGGCAGGTAGCGTTCGAGCGCGGCGCCCAGCTCGTCCTGCTCCGAATGGTTCAGCTCGCTCGCCACGCGCCTGAACTCGGCGTGGTAGCAGGGCAGCATCAACGCCGCCGTGAGCGCGTGGACGTCGTTGCCGCGCGCAAGGCGCTCGTTGCACGCCGCGATGCTTCGATAGATGCCGAGCGCCTGCGCGACGCGGTCGTTCTTGCTGCTGTTCCTGCTGTTCCTGCTGTTGCTGCTCATCGCCGGCTCCTTGTGGCGCGCCGTGGTTGGCGCCGCAAGGCAACTCTAGGGACTGGCGAGCGCAGCGGGGAGTAACAAGATCGTCGTGAATCCGGCCTACTCGACCGCGACCTTCCCCTCCTTGACCAGCCTCGCGAACTTCGCCGTCTCCTCGCGGATGCGGGCCGCCATCTCGGCGGAGCTGTCGCCGATCGGGTCGGCGCCGATCGCGCGCATCCGCTCGGCGAACTCCGGCGACTTGATGATCCTGGCCATCTCGATGTGGAGCTTTGCGGTGATGTCCTTCGGCGTTCCGGCCGGCGCGAGCACGCCGAACCAGGTGCCGATGTCGAAGCCCTTGAGCCCGGCCTCCTCGAGCGTCGGCACCTCGGGCAGTACGGCGGAACGCTTGGCGGTGGTGACGGCCAGCGCGCGCAGCTTGCCGCCCTTGATGTGCTGCAGCACGGGCGTGATGGTGTCGAAGGACATGTCCACCTGCCCGCCCAGCAGGTCGGTGGTGAGCGGACCGCTGCCCTTGTACGGCACGTGCAGCAGCTTGACGCCGGTGCTGGCCTGGAACTGGGTGCCGATCAGGTGTTGCGCCGTGCCGTTGCCGTTGGAGCCGTAGGCCAGCTCCTTCGGCGACGCCTTGGCAAGCGCGACCAGCTCGGCCACCGACTTGGCCGGCGTGAGCGAGGCATTG
The DNA here is from genome assembly GCF_056398445.1 of Variovorax sp. 01T439_2. Classification (NCBI taxonomy): domain Bacteria; kingdom Pseudomonadati; phylum Pseudomonadota; class Betaproteobacteria; order Burkholderiales; family Comamonadaceae; genus Variovorax; species Variovorax sp. 01T439_2. Next base: position 3,138 of record NZ_JBFTPJ010000286.1, on the reverse strand, counting down.
ACCACCAGCACGTTCGGCACCATCGCCACCGTGGTGATCGGCGCGAAGTCTTTCTGGAAGTCGTAGGGCAGCTTCTTGTAGACGCTGGTCGCGATGGTGTGGTGCACCGCGCCCATCAGCAGCGTGTAGCCATCGGGCCTGGCCTTGGCGACGTAGTCGGCGCCGAGCGTGGCGCCGGCGCCCGGCTTGCTTTCCACGATCACGGGCTGGCCCAGGGCCTTGGACAGCGCATCGGCGAGCGCGCGGGCCAGCACGTCGGTGGTGCCGCCGGAAGGAAAGGGCACGACCAGGCTGATCGGCTTGGCCGGCCACGGCTCCTGGGCAGTGGCCCAGGGCGCGATGCAAAGGCCGAGGGCCGCCAGGGCGGTTCCCGCGAGGGCGCGGCGGCGCCCGATGGCGAATGGTTGCTTCAACATGTCTTTGTCTCCTGGCTGACGGTCTGCGCCGTGTGTTTGATTGGGTTACGCGAGCCGTGCGCACACGGCCTGCGTGACCTGCGCGGTGGTGGCGCGGCCGCCGAGATCGCGCGTGTGCAGCGCGGGGTCGGCCGTCACGGCTTCGACCGCCTGCATGACGCGCCGGGCGGCCTCGGCCTCGCCCAGGTGCTCCAGCATCATCACGACCGACCAGAAGGTGCCGACCGGATTGGCCAGGCCCTTGCCCATGATGTCGAAGGCGGAGCCGTGGATCGGTTCGAACATCGACGGGTAGCGCCGCTCGGGGTCGATGTTGCCGGTGGGTGCGATGCCCAGGCTGCCCGCGAGCGCGGCGGCCAGGTCGCTCAGGATGTCGGCATGCAGGTTGGTGGCGACGATGGTGTCGAGCGAGGCCGGCCGGTTGATCATGCGTGCGGTCGATGCGTCGACCAGTTCCTTGTCCCAGGTGACCTCCGGGAACTCCTTCGAGACCTGCAGCGCGATCTCGTCCCACATCACCATCGCGTGGCGCTGGGCGTTGCTCTTGGTGACGACCGTGAGCAGCTTGCGGGGCCGCGACTGCGCCAGTTTGAAGGCGAAGCGCATGATGCGTTCGACGCCGGCGCGCGTCATCATGGACACGTCGGTGGCGGCCTCGATCGGATGGCCCTGGTGCACGCGGCCGCCGACGCCGGCGTACTCGCCCTCGGAGTTCTCGCGCACGATGACCCAGTTCAGATCATGGGGGCCGCAGCGCTTGAGCGGGCCGTCGATGCCGGGCAGGATGCGCGTCGGGCGCACGTTGGCGTACTGGTCGAAGCCCTGGCAGATCTTCAGGCGCAGGCCCCAGAGCGTGATGTGGTCGGGAATATGCGGATCGCCCGCCGAGCCGAACAGGATCGCGTCCTTGCCGCGCAGCGCATCGAGGCCGTCGGCCGGCATCATCGCGCCGTGTTCGCGGTAGTGGTCGCCGCCCCAGCCGAAATTCTCGAACTCGAACGTGAAGCTGCTGCCGGCCGAAGCCAGCGCTTCGAGCACCTGCTGGCCCGCGGGCACGACTTCCTTGCCGATGCCGTCTCCGGGAATGGTTGCGATCTTGTACGTCTTCATGGCGATGCCTGCGGGAGGTTGAAAAAGAGATTCCACTGTAAGAAGCAGCAGCCCGCGGAATCGGCGCTAAAGTGAAGCCATTGTTAACCTGAGTTCAACAGTGGGGCCACGATGAGCAGCGCCATCCTTCCGGCCGATCTCGGCTTCTTTTCCACCCTGGCCAGCGCCGGCAGCCTGAGCGCCGCCGCGCGGGAGCTGGGCATCACCACACCCGCGGTCAGCAAGCACCTGGCGCTGATGGAATCGCGCGCGGGCGTGCTGCTGGTCAACCGCTCCACGCGCCGCATGAGCCTCACGCCCGAGGGCGAGCTGTACCTGGAGCATGCGCGCCGCATCCTCGGCGAGATCGACGGCATGGAGGAGCTGCTGGGCGTGTCGCGCGCCACGCCGCGCGGCCTGCTGCGCGTGAACGCCACGCTGGGCTTCGGGCGCAGCCATGTGGCGCCGCTGATCTCGCGCTTCGTGCGCAAGCATCCGGCCGTGGAGGTGCAGCTGCAGCTGTCGGTCAATCCACCGGCGCCGAGCGAAGACCTGTTCGATGTCTGCGTGCGCTTTGGCGCGCCGCCGGACAGCCGCGTGGTGGCAAGGCACATCGCATCGAACCGCCGGCTGCTGTGCGCATCGCCCGCCTACCTGGCGGCGCGCGGCATGCCCAAGGTTCCGAACGACCTGGCCAGGCATAACTGCATCGGCATTCGCCAGGGCGAGGAAGCCTACGGCGTCTGGCGCCTGACGAGCGGCCGAGGCCGCCATGCGCGCACCGAATCGATCAAGACGCGCGGCAGCCTCGCGACCAACGACGGCGAGATCGCCGTGAACTGGGCGCTCGAAGGCCACGGCATCCTGATGCGGGCGGAGTGGGACATCAACCGCTACCTGCGCAACGGCCGCCTGGTGCAGGTGCTGCCGCAGTACTTCACGCCCGATGCCGACATCTACGCGGTGTATCCGCAGCGGCACCAGCTGGCCGCGCGCGTGCGGGCCTTTGTCGATTTCCTGGCGCTTTCATTCACGCAGCAGGTGGCGTCCGGCAAGGCATAGCCGGACGCGCGCGAGCCGGTCGCGGCAGCTCAGCGTGCCATCGCGCGGCACGCGGCTGCGCAATCGCGGCAGGCCTTGGCGCAGGCCTGGCAGTGCTCGTGCTTGTGCCTGGCGCATTCCTCGCCGCAGGCTTCGCAGATGCCGGCGCACAGCGCGCAGATGGCTTTCGCATGTTCGCTGCCGCGCGCCATGGCGGCCGCGGCAAACTGGCAGGCGGCCGCGCAATCCATGTCGAGCGCGATGCACCGGGCCATCATCTGGACGTCGGGCTCCTTCAGGCAGGACGCGGCGCAGTGATGGCATGCGGTGGCGCAGCCGTTGCACGCCTCGATGCATGCGGCGTAGGTTTGATGTGGCATCACTGTCCCCTTCGAGATTCGAGCCGCGGGAGTTCGCTGCTGCTGACGGCCCATGCTCGCTGGCCCGCCCACCGCAGCTGTAGGAAAGGGGCGCGTCGGTGCGTGAGAACGGCTTGCCGCCGTGCAGCACGGGTGAGAATCCGCGGATGCATCCAACCAGCAGCACCTCATTCCTGCAGTCCACCATCCGGCCCGCCCTTGTGGCCGCAGCC
>NZ_JBFTPJ010000285.1:0-6211 GCF_056398445.1 Variovorax sp. 01T439_2 | reverse complement strand
GTTCAGGCTGCCTCGACGAAGGGCTGCGGATCGGGCAGGCGGGCGAACGCCGGCGGCTCGCGCCATTCGTCGACGCCCTGGTCCAGCGGATGGCTCACATGCGGCAGCCCGCTCCAGGCCGGATCGAGCCATTGGCGGCCCAGCGCGATGACGGTGCGGAACACGTCCTCGCTGCCTTGGACCCATTTCTCGCGCTCGCGCAGCAGGGTCTGGAATGCCTGCTCGTAGTGCTGCGCGAGCCGCGCCTCGATGGCGTCGATCGCGGGCCGCGGCGGCCGCTCGCCCAGCCGATGGCCGGCCAGGTCGGCTTCGGCCAGGGCCGCGCGCGCGTCGCGCTCGTAGCGGGTGGCGCAGTGCGCGATGCGCTCGCAGCGCCTGGGGTCCTGCATCACGAGCATGTCGTGCAGCAGCTGCGGCACGGTGCTCCGGGGGCGGTCGGCGTCGGCCATGGTGCGCGCCTCGCGGACGCCCGCCAGCGCCGAGGCCCACGCCCGGTCGCGCTCGCCGGCGCTGCGCCAGGCCTGGGCCGCGGCACGATGGCCTTCGACGGCGAACATGGCGTGGGGCACGCGGCGGGCCGCTTCGGCGGCCTCTTCGAATGCATAGGCGGCCTGCTTCATGTCGCCCGCCGCGGCCCAGGCCCCGCCTTCGGCCATCCAGCCCTGCATGAACAGCGTTGCACCCATGGGGTTGCCGGCCTGCGCCGCCTCGGCCGCCGAATCGCGGGCCCGGCGGTAGCGCGTGATTGACGCGCCGAAGTCGCGCGCCTGCAGCCAGGCACCGCCCACCATCATGTCGAGCACGGCGCGCTGGTCGGCCCAGCCGTTGCGCGTGGCCAGCCGCAGGGCGCGTTCGCCCGCGGCCTGCACCCCGGCCGCGTCGCCCAGGCGCAGCAGCGACAGCATGTCGGCATAGAGCTGGCGGAAGAGGGCCGCGCCGCTGCTCCCGCCGCCGCTCTGGGCGGCGATCTCGCGCGCGGCCTCGAGGATGTCCAGCGGCGCATCGACCACGCGCATCGCGCCCGCATGCCGCTCCACCAGCGGCTGCCAGGCGCGCGAGTCGCTGTCGTCCACCAGCACCAGCCGCAGCAGGCCGGCCTCCTGCGGCGGCATGGGCGTCTGCATTGCCGCATCGAACCAGCGCTCGAAGCAGTCCGCGTCGCTCACGCTGGCGGGCTGCAGCACGACCGACATGCGCTGGYAGCGCAGGTGCCGCGCCAGCGAGCAGCCGGCTTGCACGAAGCCGGCGGCGCTGTCCCAGCCGGGCTGGCCCTCTTCGTCCCAGCTGGCCGAGACACCCTGCTTCACGAGCTGCGGCCGGTTGTGCCGGTACGTGTCGATCAGCTGCTGCCGCAGTTCGCGGCTGTAGCGAAAGCCGGTCTCGAAGGCCGTGTCCAGCCGCAGGAAGAGATCGGGCGTGCTGTATTCGCTGTCGACCATCTGGAGCGTGAAGAAGGCCTCCAGCATGCGCTGCGAGTCGGGCGGCGCGCGCAGCACGATGGCGCGCAGCGCCGGGTCATCGGTGCGCTCCCACCACAGGTCGTGCAGCTGGGCCATGCGTTTCTCGACGGGGTTGCGTGTCGACATGGCGGCCTCAGCAGTTCAGGAAGATCTTGGTGCCGTTGACCGTGACGCCCGCGTCGTCCAGCATCAGGTTCGCGCTGCCGGCGCGCAGCACGATGCGCCCCGGCGTGACCTCCACCGTCGTGCCCTCGACATTGAGCACCACGCTGGTCGGGCTTGCATGCGTCATGGCGCCGGACGAGTAGGTGTCCAGCGTGCCGCCCTCGGCGCTCACGCCGACATTGGTCGAGGCCACGGCGGAAAAGTCCCCGCCCTGCGCGAACAGGCCCACGTTGAGGGCGGCCGTTCCATAGATGTTGGCGGCCGAACTGGTCAGGGAGAAGTCGCCCTGCGAAGTGGCCGAGGCCGGGCCGGCCGGCACGTTCAGCGTCATCGCGTCGTTGTAGGTGCCGGTGTGCGACTTGGCGCAGACCTGGTAGGCCTGCCCGATGGTGGTGGTCTGGCCGAGGGCGACGTTCCAGGTGTCGCTGTCCTGGACCGTGACGCTGCGGGCCTGCGTCACCGCGAGCGAATCGGCGCCTGTGACCGAGGTGCTCTGGTTGCCGGTGACGCTGGCGGTGCGGTTGGCCTTGGCGGTGTGGGTCTGGTCGCCGGTGACCGTGAGGGTCTCGGTGCCGGTGACCGAGTGGCTGCGGTTGGACTTGACGGTGACCGTCTCGTTGCCGTCCACCGTCTCGGCGCGCTGGCCATGGACCGTGATCGTCTCGTTGCGGTCCACCGTTTCCGTGCGGTCGTTCTTGATGCGACTGGTCTCGTCGTGGTCGACGGTCTTGGTGCGGTCGCGGCCCACCGTGTGCACCTCGTCGTTCTCGACCTCGATCAGCTGGTCCTTCTCCGCATGCAGCCAGAGCTGCTCTTCGCCCTTCTTGTCCTCGAAGCGAAGGGCGTTCGCGTTCTCGCTGGTGCCGCCTTCGGAACTGCGCGACAGCAGGCCGCTCTGCGTGGCGTTGGCCGGCAGCTCCCACGGCGGCATGTTGTCCGCGTTGTAGACGCGGCCGGTGATGATCGGCCGGTCGGGGTCGCCGTACTCGAAGTCGACCACCACCTCCTGCCCGATGCGCGGAATCTGCATGCCCCCGAAGTTGGTGCCGGCCCACGGCGAGGACACCCGCACCCAGCATGAGCTGCTTTCGTCCCGGGTGCAGTAGCGGTTCCAGTGAAAGCTGAGCTTCACGCGCCCGTACTGGTCGGTCCAGATCTCGCGGCCCGCGGGGCCGGTGACCACCGCGGTCTGCGGGCCGGCGGTGCGCGGCTTGGCCGCATCCGGGGTCGGGCGGAAGATGTTGCTTGCCGGGATGACCTCGAACTCGACGTTGCACTGGAACTCTTCCTGCCCCGTGGCGTCGCCCGCTTCCTGCAGCAACAGGCGTGCCGCGGTGACGAGGTAGTCGGCGTTCGCGCCGTCCTGCGGATGGCCGGCCAGCGTGAAGCGATGGCCGGCCGCCACGCCGCGCAGGTTGCCCGCGCCGCTGGCCACCTGCCCCGGCGCACCGGCTTCTTCCATGCGCGCACGCGCGAGCTGCTCGCCCTCGGATTCCACGGCGTAGTTGCCGGGCCACGCGAACACCTCCCGCGTGCTGTGCTGCGTGCGCCGCGGCATCGCGCGGGCCTGCGTGAGGTCTGCCTTGGGCCGCGTGAAGTCGAAGTCGCCGGTGACCCACTTTCCGCTTTGCAGGCCTTCGGACAGCCGGAAGCGGTGGCAATGCTCCTCGTTGGACGATGCCTGCATGGCGCCGAAGGGAACCTGCTCGTAGCCGCCGGCCGGAAAGGGCCGGTGCGACTGCATGTCGTCGACGATCACCATCGTGTGGCCGGCCTCGCCGTGCTCGAAGTAGTAGTACAGGCCCCACTCGTGCAGCAGGCGGCTCGCGAAGTCGTAGTCCGTCTCGCCATACTGCACCACGAACTCGCGCGCGGGATAGCTGCCCGTGGCTCGGACGGAAAGCGCAAAGCCGTACGCGCCGAGCACCTCGCCCACCGTGTCGAGCACGCTGTTTTTCTGGAAGATCCTGTAGTCGCGCGTTCGCTGCGCCAGGCTCAGCCAGGGCTCGATGACCACTTCGTAGAGCGCCCGCCTGTTCTCCAGGCGCAGGAAGCGGGCGCGCGTCACCAGGCCGGAAATGTGGCGCTCCTGCCCCGCGCCGCCGGGGCGCCCGTCGAGCAGGATGTGCACGCTGAACTCCTCGCCGATCAGGGGCTTGAGCTTGACGTTCGCCGCCGAGCGCGCATCGATGTCCGGCGACTCCGGCGTGGTCAGCGTGATGGTGTAGCTGTAGGGGCGGCTGAGGGATTCCTCCCCCTCCACCCGCATCGGTTCGAGTGCGTCCATGCCTGCGAGCGTGGGCATGGCGCTGGAAGTTGCGGCGAGCTTGCGGCCGCGGTTGAAGGCGGACATGGCGTTGAGACTCCCTAGGTTGGGCCCATATTTCCTTGACCAAAACACATTTCGCTTCTTGCGTCTCCCTACACTTCGGCATGGCCAAGGAAAAAACTCTCTTCGTCTGCAGCGAATGCGGCGGCACCAGCCCCAAGTGGCTCGGCAAATGCCCGAGCTGCGGCGCCTGGAACACACTCATCGAACAGGTGGCGGGCGGCAGCGGCCCGGCCAACAACCGCTTCGGCACGCAGTACGCCGCGCTGGCGGGCGTGTCGGAGCTCGCAACCCTTTCCGAAATCGAAGCGACCGACGTCGCGCGCACGCCCACCGGGCTCGACGAGCTCGACCGCGTGCTGGGCGGCGGCATCGTCTCGGGCGGCGTCACGCTGATCGGCGGCGACCCGGGCATCGGCAAGTCGACCTTGCTGCTGCAGGCGGTCGATGCGCTGCAGCGCGCGGGGCAGAACGCGCTCTACGTCACGGGCGAGGAAAGCGGCGCGCAGGTGGCGCTGCGTTCCAGGCGGCTTGGCCTGGACCACTCGCAGGTGCAGGTGCTGGCCGAGATCCAGCTCGAGAAGATCATCGCCACGCTCGACGCCACGCGCCCGGCCATCGCGGTGATCGACTCGATCCAGACCGTGTACTCCGACCAGCTCACCTCCGCGCCGGGCTCGGTGGCCCAGGTGCGCGAATGCGCGGCCCACCTCACGCGCTTTGCCAAGACCAGCGGCACGGCCGTGGTGCTGGTGGGCCACGTCACCAAGGAGGGCGCGCTTGCCGGACCGCGCGTGCTCGAGCACATGGTCGACACGGTGCTCTACTTCGAGGGCGACACGCATTCGAGCTTTCGCCTCGTGCGCGCCATCAAGAACCGCTTCGGCGCCGTCAACGAGATCGGCGTGTTCGCCATGACCGAGCGCGGCCTGAAGGGCGTCGCCAACCCGAGCGCGATCTTCCTGAGCCAGCATGCCGAGCCGGTGCCCGGCAGCGTGGTGCTGGTCACGCTCGAGGGCACGCGGCCGATGCTGGTGGAGATCCAGGCGCTGGTCGACAACGGCGGGCCGAGCCCGCGCCGCCTCTCGGTAGGCCTGGACCGCGACCGGCTCGCGATGCTGCTGGCCGTGCTGCACCGCCATGCGGGCGTGGCCTGCATGGACCAGGATGTGTTCGTGAACGCGGTGGGCGGCGTGCGCATCAGCGAGCCCGCGGCCGACCTGGCCGTGATGCTCGCCATCACCTCGAGCCTGCGCGGCAAGCCGCTGCCCAGGGGATTCATCGCATTCGGCGAGGTCGGCCTTGCGGGCGAAGTGCGCCCCGCGCCGCGCGGCCAGGAGCGCCTGCGCGAAGCGGCCAAGCTGGGCTTCAGCGTGGCCGTGGTGCCCAAGGCGAATGCGCCGCGCAAGGGCACGAAGGAGATCGAAGGTCTGACGATCCATGCCGTAGAACGTATCGAGGAGGCGATGGACGTGGTCCGCCGCCTGGATTAAGACCGGTTGCCAGGGAAAAAATGCCCGGCGCGCCAGGGGCGCGCCGGGCGATCCTCCCTGTTCCCACGATGTGTGCCATGTTGTGCTGGCAACCTCGGTTGCCTCTCCCTGAAGCCGGTTGCGTCGGCCCGTGCGGTGAAATGTGCCTGCTGGAACCGCGACTCAATGCGCTTTTCGGGGCGAGTACCGCCTTGCGCGCCTGGCAGTAGCAACGGCCGCTACCGCGCAAGGCGACAATGCGCCCCATGAATTTCCAGAAAATACTGGTGCCCGTGGGCGGCATCGTCCTGCTCGGGCTCGCATGGCGCAGCTACGGCTGGGCCGGCGTGGCGCTGACCGGCGGCGCCATCGTGATGTTCCTGCTGCTGCACTTCAACCGCGCGATGCAGGTGCTCAAGCGCGCGGCCGACCGGCCGGTGGGCTATGTGGCGAGCGCGGTGATGCTCAACGCCAAGCTCAAGCCGGGCGTGACGCTGATGCACGTGATTGCGATGACGCGCGCCCTGGGCGAACTGCGCTCGCCCAAGGACGAGCAGCCCGAGCTCTACCGCTGGACCGACACCGGCGGCTCGTATGTCGACGCCGTGTTCAACGGCGGCAAGCTGCAGAGCTGGACGCTGACGCGGCCCGAAGCCGCGCCCGACGACGCGCCGTCTTCCGAAGAAGACAAGGCGGGCTAGGAAGCAGCCAGGAAGAAGCGCTGCGCGTCAGAACGGCGCGTCTTCTTCCTCGGCTTCGGCATCGGCCGGCGTGGTGGTCGTGGG
>NZ_JBFTPJ010000284.1:0-6230 GCF_056398445.1 Variovorax sp. 01T439_2 | reverse complement strand
GAGCTGAGCCGCACCCGTGCGGCTCGACTGCCGATGAAAGCGCGAGGCCGTGTTCCCAAGGGGACCGCGCCATTCTCTTGAAAATGAAACCTCAACTGGAAGATTCCGAATGAACAAGCTCACTGCAACCCTGTTCGCAACCTGCATCGCCTTTGCCGGCGCCTCGGCCTTCGCCGCCGACGACATGGCGAAGGACGGCATGGCCAAGGATTCCATGGCCAAGGACGGCATGAAGAAGGATTCGATGGCGAAGGACGCCATGTCCAAGGACGGCATGAAGAAAGACGGGATGTCCAAGGACGGCATGAAGAAGGACGGCATGTCCAAGGACGCGATGGGCAAGGACGAGATGAAGAAGTAAGCAGCAGGGGTACGCGGCATTGACGCCCGCCGCAATCGGCGGCAATGTCGCTTCCATCGGCCTGGCCTCCAAGCCTCCTTCAAGGACAGCACATGAGATTCCCCGCACTCACCGCAGGCATGCTCGCCGCCGCGGTGCTGGCCTGGCATGCCGCACCTTCGTTCGCAGAGCCGGCCCGGCGCGTGCCGGCGGCCGCGGTCGACCTCGCCGCCCCGCCCACCCTGAAGTACGACACCGCCGTGTTCGCCGGCGGGTGCTTCTGGGGCGTGCAGGGCGTGTTCCAGCGCGTCAAGGGCGTGAACAACGCCGTGTCGGGCTACGCCGGCGGCGACGCCAAGATGGCGCGCTACGAGGACGTGGGCTCGGGCCGCACCGGCCATGCCGAGGCGGTGCGCATCACCTACGACCCGCGGCAGATCAGCTACGGCAAGCTGCTGCAGATCTATTTCTCSGTSGCSCACGATCCGACCCAGTTCAACCGGCAAGGGCCGGACGTCGGCCCTCAGTACCGCTCCACCGTTTTTGCCGAGAACCCTGAACAGGCCCGCGTTGCGAAGGCCTACATCGCGCAGCTGAACCAGGCGAAGACCTTCAACAGGCAGTTGGCCACCACCATCGAAATGTCGAAGCCCTTCTATGCGGCCGAGGCCTACCACCAGGACTTCCTCACGCGCCATCCGAGCCACGAGTACATCGTGTTCAACGACCTGCCCAAGATCGACGACCTGAAGAAGCTCTTTCCCGAAAGCTACCGGCCGACGCCGGTGCTGGTGAATGCGGCAAAGGGCGGCTGAAGCTCCTCAGCCGGGCACCGGCGCATCGGCCCGCGCATCGTAGGCGCCGCGGCGCGCGGCCTGGTTGCAGCGGGCACGGTGCACCAGCGCCTGCTGCGCCACGGCAACGTTGGCGGCGTCGCCCTTCCAGGCGTCCAGCGCCGGCTGCTGGACCGCGCGCGAATACGAAAACGCCAGCGCCCACGGCAGGCGCGAACCGGCTCTCGCATTCATGGCATTCAACCGGGCCGATGCCAGCTGCGCCGACTGCCCGCCCGACAAGAAGGCGATGCCCGGCACGGCCGCGGGCACGGTGCGCCGCAGGCACGACACCGTGGCGTCGGCGACTTCCTCCACGCTCTCCTGCTTCGGGCTGTCCTGCCCGGGCAGCACCATGTTGGGCTTCAGCAGCATGCCTTCGAGCAGCACGCCCTGCAGGCGCAGCTGGGCGAACACCGCATGCAGCGTCTCCTCGGTAATTTCCGCGCAGCGCGCGAGGGAATGGTCGCCTTCCATCAGCACCTCGGGCTCGACGATGGGGACAAGCCCGGCCTCCTGGCACAAGGCTGCGTAGCGGGCCAGCGCATGGGCGTTGACCTCGATGCATGCACGGCTGGGCAGGCCGGGGCCGGGCGTGATGACGCCGCGCCATTTGGCGAAGCGCGCGCCCATGCCGGCATATTCGGCCAGCCGTTCGCGCAGGCCGTCCAGGCCTTCGGTGACCGTCTCCCCGGGATGGCCCGCCAGCGGCTTCGCACCGGTGTCGACCTTGATGCCGGGAATGATGCCCGCGCCGCTGAGCACCGAGACGAAGGACGCGCCCGATTTCGTTCGCTGGCGAATGGTTTCGTCGAAGAGGATCGCGCCGCTGATGGATGCGCCGAGGTTCGGCGCAGTGACGATCAGCTCGCGCCAGTCGCGCCGCGCGTCCTCGGTCTGGGGAATGCCCAGTTTCGCGAAGCGCTTGTGGCAGGTGGCGTTGCTCTCGTCCATCGCGAGCAAGCCCTTGTCGCCGGCGACCAGCGCCTGGGCGGTGTCGATCAATGCCTGTGCAGTCATGATGATGAGACCCTCACTTGCTTGCAAAGATCGTACGCCTCCACCCGCGCCGAGGCTAGATCACGTTCTTCTCGACGAGCGGCCGGTTCTCGAGGATCCGCGCGAACGACACCGGCGACAGGTCGAGGCTGCGGTACCCGCCGTACCGGATGAGTTCCGCCACGCCGCGCCCCGCCGCCGGGCATTGCTGGAGCCCATGCCCGGAAAAGCCGTTGGCAAAGAACAGGTTGTCGCAGTCCGGGTGCAGGCCGAGGATCGCGTTGTGGTCGAACAGGTTCATCTCGTAGTAGCCGGCCCACGCGCCGGTCATGCGGATGGCCTCGAAGGCGGGCACGCGGCGCGCCAATGCGGGCCAGATGAAATCGTCGAAGACGCGGTAGTCGACTTCGAGCGGCGCGTCATCGCGGTCGCGGTCCTGGGGCGGCGCAAAGCCGCAGATGAAGCGCCGGCCTTCGGGGCGCAGCCAGATGCCCGAGGTGTCGATCACCAGCGGGCAGCCCGGCAGGGTCTCGGGGCACGAGAAGCTGAACACCATGCGGCGGCGCGCGCGCACCGGCAGATCGATGCCGGCCCAGCCCGCCACCCTCGCGGCCCAGGCGCCGGCGGCGTTGACCACCACGTCGGCCTCCAGCACGTTGCCGATGTCCAGTTCCACGCCCGCCACCACGCGGCCGCTGCGCTTCAATCCCGTGGCCTGCGACTGCACATAGCGCGCGCCCTGCGAAATGGCTTTCTTGCGAAAGGCCTGCAACAGGCTGTAGCCGTCGTACCAGCCCTCGCCCGAAAGGCCCAGCGAGGCCAGCGCAATGCCCTCGGCCGACATCCATGGAAAGCGCGCCTGCAGCGCGTCGGGCGCCAGCAGGACCACATCGACGCCGTGCGCCTTCTGCACCGCGTGGTTCTCACGCAGCACCTCGACGCCCTCCGGCGGCGCCAGGTACAGGTAGCCCGGCTCGACCAGGCCGATGTCGGGCACGTTGTCGCCGACGCGCAGGTTTTCGCCCAGGTGGCGGAAGAAGTCGATGCCGTAGAGCGACATCTCGATGTTGATGGCGCTCGAGAACTGCTGCCGGATCGAACTGGCCGACAAGGCCGACGAGGCCTGCGTGTACGAAAAATCGCGCTCGACCACGGTGACGTCGAACGGCTCCTCCTGCGGATCCCGGTTGAGAAAATAGGCGATGGCGGAGCCGATGGCACCGCCGCCGATGATCACCACACGACGCATGAAATTCCTTTCTTGCTGTTCGCCGACAGATCCAATCCGGGCGAGCCGCCGCAAAAAAACGCGAGCCCGGCACGCAGAATAGCAACGATGAGAAAAGACATTCCCAACCTGGGTGCCTTGCAGGCCTTCGAGGCCTCGGCGCGCCTGGGGAGCTTCACCCGCGCGGCGGCCGAACTCGCGCTCACGCAAAGCGCGGTCGGGCGGCAGGTGGCCACGCTCGAGCAGCGGCTGGGCGTGGCGCTGTTCTCGCGCGTGCGGCGGCGCCTCACGCTCACCGACACCGGGCGCGAGTACGCGGCGCGCATCCGCCGCCACCTCGACCAGATCCGGCGCGACACGCAGGAGATCAGCGCCGGCCACGACATGGGCTTTGTGCTCGAAGTGGCCGTGGTGCCCACCTTCGCCACGCAATGGCTGATCCCGCGGCTGCCCGATTTCAGCCGGCGGCACCCCAACATCACCGTCAATCTCTCGGCGCGCTCGCAGCCCTTCTCGTTCCAGGAGAACGCCTACGACGCGGCCATCTATTTCGGCGACCAATTCTGGCCCGGCACCCAGGGCGGGCTGATCTTTTCCGAAGGCCAGATGGTGCCGGTCTGCAGCCCCGCCTTCCGCGACGCCAACGGGCCGTGGGACGAATCGGCCTTCGAGCGCTGCCGCCACGTGCACCTGGGCACGCGCGCCCATGCCTGGCGCGACTGGTATGCGCAGCAGGGCTGGGACTACACGGTGCACGCCTCGCGCGGACCGCGCTACGAGCTCTTCACCATGGTGACCGCCGCCGCGGCCGCCGGCATGGGCGTGGGCCTCGCGCCGCGCATCCTGATCGAGCGCGAGCTGCGCACCGGCGAGCTCGTGATCCCGATCGACCGGCACCTGGAGGTGCGCCAGGGCTACTACTTCGCCTACCCCGAGGGCCGGCCGGCCTCCGGGGCGCTGGAGCACTTCGAGCGCTGGGTGCTTGGGCTCGCGCCGTCCTAGACGGGATTGGGATTGCGCTCGAGGAATCCCTGCTGGTGCCAGTACTCCGCGCTGTCGAACATGTTGATGCGGACCAGGAGTAGTTAACAAAGCCTTCACTGAGTCCCGTTCGAAGGCCTGTAGCATGTGCCGCGAGATGGCGATCTGTGCGGCGTCTGCTCCTGCAAGAAAAGCCTCTCAAGAGAAAACGACAACTAATAAATTTTCAGGAGGAACCGCATGCTTGTCGAAATTGCCGCAAACGGAATGATTAGTCACGCGCGAGTCAGAAATGCTCGCAGCCCCGAAATCGAACGAGGCAGGCGAACCGGTGCAATCACAGGCATCGTCGTGCATCAGACCGATGCCGATACCTCGGCGTCTTCATTGAACAGCTACAAGCGCCCGAAGGCGAATGGCGCGCACTTTCTCATCGATACGGACGGAACCATCTATCAGACCGCGGCAATCTATCAGCGCACGAATCACGTCGGACCGCTGAAGGCGAGATGCCTGGCCGTAGGGGCCGCAATGCCGTGCACCCTGCGCGACTATGCGAATGCAGGAGTGGAAGGAATGCATCGCATTGAAATGCGCAAGCCGCCCAGTGATCGTTATCCGAGCAACATGGAGGCCATCGGGATAGAGATGGTTGGCAGGGCAGCGCTGCCGGTAGGCTTCAAGCCAATTGGTGAACCAGCAAAGTGGACGCTCGAAAGACAACGAGGTGAGTTCGGCATATTCGCTACCCCGACTGCGGCTCAAAATCTATCTCTCTCCTGGCTTGTCAAGGCGCTTGAAGATTCCATGCAGTTTCCTTCGAGTGAAATCTTTCGTCATCCCGTGGTCAGCAGAAAGAATCCAACGGAAGCGCGAGGCGCAAACTGGAATCTTCCCGTACCAACGCCATGACCAAGACCCATATTCTCGCGACCGTGGCGGCGCTGATCTTGGCCTCACTCGCATCTCCAGCGCAGGCAGCCGACAAGCGCTATCCCCTCGCATATGTGCAGAAAGTGGAGATCACAGAACCTTCAGGCCGAACTGCCTGGGAAGACAAGGACGTCCTTGACTGCGACGATGTCGTGCTGACAGAAGAGGATGTCCGCTATGCCTTGCAACACATGCGCAGGGTTTCATGGAAGGCCTACGACCCCGAAAACACCGACACCACGGGGTGTAAAGGGAGCGTGCTCGTTACCTTCCAGAACGGGAAGGTCCTCGCCATGGGCGTTGAGCCCACGGGGCGGATCAGCACCCAAGAGTACGACGCAAAGATGAAGCTCRCGGCCAGTCCACCGGGCTTCTACGATTGCGCTCCTTGCGGCGAACGCAAGATGGCACTCCTGAAGGACGCGCTGTATCGCGCGCACGAGCGAGCGCTGAGGAAACTGGCAGCTGAAGGGAAATTTCCGCCTGACGAGGTAGAGCGCCGGTTGAAGTGGTTCCGGGAAAGCCGCGAAAAGCCCTGACGCGCCCACCACTGCAAAACTTTCCCAAACCCGCTTCTGCGGGTTTTCTTTTGGCCCCCGGTCCACCATAAGATTCCGTGAACCAATGAAGTCGTCCGCATGAACATTGCCCTCGAACGCCCCGGCCAACCCGACGTCATCCAGCTCATCAATGACCTCGATGCGTACCAAAAGCCGCTGTACCCGCCCGAGAGCCACTACGGCATCGACATTGCAGCGCTGTCGGCGGCCCACGTGCTCTTTGCGGTCGCGCGCGACGAGGCCGGCGCGGCCATCGGCTGCGGCGCCCTGGTCATGAACCCCGGCTACGGCGAACTCAAGCGCATGTACGTGCGCCCACAGAGCCGCGGGCAAGGCGTGGCCGCGAAGGTGCTGGG
>NZ_JBFTPJ010000283.1:0-7741 GCF_056398445.1 Variovorax sp. 01T439_2 | reverse complement strand
CGCTCGGCCAGCGCGGCCAGCGTCTCGGGCTTGAGGCGGCTGGTGGCGCGGTTGTAGACGATCACGCCGAACTTCACGCTCTTGCACACGGCTTCCACGTGCGCGGCCAGGCCTTCCTGGCCGGCTTCGGTCAGGTAGTGCGGCAGCAGCAGGATGCCGTGCGCGCCGGCCTTCTCGGCCGCCTGCGCGCACTGGATCGCAAAGCGCGTGGGGCCGCCGGCGCCCGCGATGATCGGCACCACGCCGCGGCAGGTGTCGACCGCGGTCTGGATGATGCCGGGGTACTCGTCGCCCGTCAGCGAGAAGAACTCACCGGTGCCGCCGGCCGCGAACAGCGCGCTCGCGCCGTAGGGAGCGAGCCATTCGAGACGCTTCTCGTAGCCCTTCTTGTTGAAGTCCCCGTTCGCGTCGAARTCGGTCAACGGGAACGAAAGCAGGCCGGAGCCCATGATGGATTTGAGTTCTTGAGGGTTCATCGAGACACCAATGAGTGAGTTAAGAAATGGATGCTGAGGGCGCTCAGTCCAGCTTGATGCCGGCGTCGGCAACGACCTTGGCCCAGCGCGCGCGCTCCTTGCCGAAGAACTGCTCTTCCTCGGCCGGCGCCATGGTCACGACCTCGGCGCCCTGCCCCGCGAGGCGCGAGCGGATGTCGGCCGTGCGGATGACGGTGATCAGTTCCTTGTTGAGGCGCTGCACGATGGCGTCGGGCGTGCCCCTGGCCACGCGCACGCCCTGCCAGGTGCCCGACTCGAAGCCGGCCACGCCCTGCTCCGCGATGGTGGGCACTTCGCCGATCAGCGGCATGCGCGTCGCTTTCGACACGCCGAGCACCTTGAGCTTGCCGCTCTGCACATGCGGCAGGGTGGCGAGCATGCCGTTCATGAGGATCTGCGTCTGGCCGGCGACCGTGTCCTGCACCGCCTGCACGCCGCCCTTGTAGGGCACGTACTGCCAGCGTGCGCCGCTCGCACGCTCCAGCGCCACGCCGGCCAGGTGCGGCGCACTGCCGGTGGCGGTGACGGCGAAGTTGATTTCCGACTTCTTCGACAGCGCGATCAGTTCCTTCAGGTTGTTGGCCTGGACCGAGGGATGCACCACCAAGAGGTGCGGCGAATAGGCCAGCATGGTCACGCCGCGCAGGTCCTTGGAAGGATCGAAAGGCAGCCGCGTGTAGACCGAGGGGCTGATGGCGAGCGCGCCGACGTCGCACAGCAGCAGCGTGTAGCCATCGGGCTTGGACTTGGCGACGAAATCGGCGCCGAGGTTGCCGTTGGCGCCCGGCTTGTTATCGACGATGACCGGCTGGCCCAGCGCTTCCGACAGCGGCTGGCTGATGGAGCGGGCAATGATGTCGGACGAACCGCCCGGCGGGTACGGCACCACGATGCGCACCGGCCTGGACGGCCAGTTGTCCGCGGCATGCACGCCACCGGCGGCGAGCACCCCGCCGCCCAGGGCGCCTAGCATCAGATCACGTCGTTTCAAGCTCATTCTGAGTCTCGGCCGCGTAGATCTCTTCGTGCTCGCGGTTCACGCGGCTCAGGTACTCGCCGCGCCGGTCGTAGTTGCGGATGGCGGTGATGCGCGTGCGCGGAATGATCGTGGTGCCCAGGTGGCTCATGATGTCCGCGAAGTACGGATTGCCGGTGGCCTGGGCGATCTGCAGGTGAAAGCGGAAATCGGGCGCCACGGTGTCCCCCGCCACCGCCACGTTGCGCTCGAAATCGTCGAGCGCCTGGCGCATCGCGAGCAGCTGCTCCTCGGTGCGGCGCGTGGCGGCCAGCCCGGCGGATTCGGTCTCGAGGCTGATGCGCAGCTCGAGCACCGCCAGCACGTCCACCGAGGTGGCGATGTCGGCGGAATCGAGCCGGAACATGCCGGCCGCGCGCGGCTGCAGCACGAAGGTGCCCACGCCGTGGTGCGTTTCCACCAGCCCCGCCGCCTGCAGCTTGGACAGCGCCTCGCGCACCACGGTGCGGCTCACGCCGAAGGATTGCATGATGGCCGACTCGGTCGGCAGCTTGTCGCCCGGGCGCAGCTGCTGGCTGCGGATCTTTTCGCCCAGGTCCTCGACCAGCCCGTGGGCGAGCCCGCGCGCACGCGGGCGCGGACGCCCCACGAAGGGCGTGCCGGCGGCAACTTCTGTCGCCGCGTCGGAAATTGAGGGATTACCCGCAGTCGTCTGGACCATGGTCACGATAATAATCCCGCATTAGTTGTACGACAACAGATAACTTCTCAGGCCAGCAAAAATGTCGACGTCCCATCAAGCCCCCAACACCCCGCTCCACCGGATTCTGCTGACCGGCGCCGCCGGCGGACTGGGCAAGGTCCTGCGCGAACGCCTGCGCCCCTACGCCCGGATCTTGCGCCTTTCCGACATTGCCGCCCTCTCCCCTTCCGAGGGCGCGCACGAAGAAGTCGTGCCCTGCGATCTTTCGGACAAGGCCGCGGTCCACGCACTGGTCGAGGGCTGCAGCGCCATCGTGCACCTGGGCGGCGTTTCGGTCGAGCGGCCGTTCGAGGAAATCCTCGAAGCCAACATCAAGGGCGTCTTCAACGTCTACGAAGCCGCGCGCCGCCACGGCGTGAAGCGCGTGGTGTTCGCAAGCTCCAACCACGTGATCGGCTTCTACAAGCAGAGCGAGCACATCGACGCCCACGCCCCGCGCCGGCCCGACGGCTACTACGGCCTGTCGAAGTCCTTCGGCGAGGACATGGCGCAGTTCTATTTCGACCGCTGGGGCATCGAGACGGTGAGCATCCGCATCGGCTCGTCCTTTCCCGAGCCGCTCAACCGCCGCATGATGAGCACCTGGCTCAGCTACCGCGACCTGACCACGCTGCTCGAGAAGTCGCTCTTCACGCCCGGCGTGAAGCACACGGTGGTCTACGGCATGTCCGACAACCGCGACGTCTGGTGGGACAACAGCGCCGCCGCCCACCTGGGCTTCGTGCCGCAGGACAGTTCCGAGGTGTTCCGCGACAAGGTCGAGGCGCAGCCGCCCGTGGCGCCGACCGATCCCAACGCCATCTACCAGGGCGGCGCCTTCACGGCACAGGGACCGTTCGGCGATGCAGGCTGAACTCGTCCTCGATGCACGCAACGGCACCGGCGAAAGCCCGGTGTGGCATGCCGCGGAGCAGGCGCTCTACTGGGTCGACATTCCGGCACGCACGCTGAACCGCTGGCATGCGAGCGAAGGCCATGCCCAGTGGCATGCGGACGAAATGATCGCCTGCATCGCGCCGCGCGCCGATGCGCCCGGCGCCTGGATCGCCGGCATGGAAAGCGGCCTCTTCTCGCTCGCGCCGCAGGCCGGCGGCACGCTGGCCGCCACCGCGCTCGCACCCGTGGCGCATGCCATGCCCGCGATGCGCTTCAACGACGGCCGCTGCGACCGCCAGGGCCGCTTCTGGGCCGGCACGATGCTGCAGGACATGGCCGCCGGCGCGCGCGTCGGCCGGCTCTACAGCTACGCCAAGGGCAGTGCCGGCGCCGCCATGCGGCTGGACGACTTCATCGTGCCCAACGGGCTTGCCTTCAGTCCCGACGGCCGCACGATGTACCTCTCGGATTCGCATCCCGCGGTGCAGGCCATCTGGTCCTTCGACTACGACACCGACACCGGCACGCCGCACAACCGCCGCCTGTTCGCCGACATGAAGCCGCTGCCCGGCCGCCCCGACGGCGCGGCCATGGACGCCGACGGCTGCTACTGGATCTGCGGCAACGACGCGGGCCTGGTGCACCGCTTCACGCCCCAGGGCCGGCTCGACCGCTCGCTCGAAGTGCCGGTGAAGAAGCCCGCGATGTGCGCCTTCGGCGGCCCCGCGCTCGACACGCTCTTCGTCACCTCGATCCGGCCCGGCGGCATYGACCTGTCGGACCAGCCCCTGGCCGGCGGCGTGTTCGCGCTGCGGCCCGGCGTGGCGGGCGTTCCCGAGCCGGCGTTCGGCGGCTGACCCTTTTTCTTCTTTCTTTTTTCACGACAACCACCACGCAGAGGACGAGACAATGAAGCTCCACAAGACCCTGATCGCACTTGCCGTCGGCGCCGCAGCCGCGCTCACCACACTGGCTGCCAGCGCCACCGAGTTCCGCTCGGCAGACATCCATCCCGACGACTACCCGACCGTGACCGCGGTCAAGTTCATGAGCGAGCGGCTCAAGGCGCTCTCCGGCGGCAAGCACAGCATCAAGGTGTTCAACAACAGTTCGCTCGGCAGCGAGAAGGACACCATCGAGCAGACCAAGATCGGCGCGCTGCAGATGGTGCGCGTGAACATCGCCCCGATGAACAACATCTGCGCCGAGACGCAGGTGYCGACCATGCCCTTCCTGTTCCGCTCGGTGGACCACCTGCACAAGGTGCTCGACGGCCCGATCGGCGAAGAGATCCTGAAGTCGTGCGAGAAGCAGGGCTTCGTCGGCCTCGCCTACTACGACAGCGGCGCGCGCTCGATGTTCACGGCCAAGAAGCCGGTGCGCAGCTTTGCCGACATGAAGGGCCTGAAGGTGCGCGTGCAGCAGTCTGACCTGTGGGTGTCGATGCTCGAGGCCATGGGCGCCAACGCCACGCCGATGCCCATGGGCGAGGTCTACACGGGCCTGAAGACCGGCCTGATCGACGCCGCCGAAAACAACTACCCGACCTACGAAAGCGCCCGCGCCTTCGAAGTGGCCAAGTACTACAGCAAGACCGAGCATTCGATGGCACCCGAGATGCTGCTGTTCTCCAAGCGCGCATGGGACAAGCTCTCGGCCGAGGAGCAGGGCTGGATCCGCCAGGCCGCCAAGGAATCGGTGCCTTACATGCGCAAGCAGTGGGAAGAGCGCGAGATCAAGTCGCTCGCCACGGTGAAGGCCGGCGGCGCCGAGATCATCGAAGTCGACAAGGCCCCGTTCCAGGCCGCGATGAAGCCGGTGTATGACAAGTTCATCACGGACGCGAAGCTCAAGGACCTGGTCAAGCGCGTGCAGGACACGAAGTAAGTCCGCCTCCTCGACCTGGCTCCTCCCCTTCCTTCCCCCTCCGGGGGAAGGGCAAAGAAATCTATGTACACCAAACTTTGCCGCACCCTCGCCCGTGCCTGCATGTGGTTGGGCATCCTCGGGCTCGTCGCGGTGATCTGCGCCGTGAGCTGGCAGGTGTTCGGCCGCTACGTGCTCAACAACACCCCCACCTGGGCTGAAAGCCTGGCGCTGCTGCTGGTGCTCTACGTCACGATGTTCGGCGTCGCCGTCGGYGTGCGCGACGCGGGCCACATCGGCCTCGAATCCTTCCTCGTGCTCGCGCCCGACTGGCTGCGGCTGAAGATGGAATACCTGATCCACGCACTGATCCTCGTGTTCGGCCTGGCCATGGCCTGGAATTGCGCCTCCCTCGCCGAATCGGTGTGGGACTACCGGCTGCCCACGCTCTGGATCTCCGAGGGCTGGAAATACGTGCCCGCCTCCGTGGCCGGCGTCCTCATCGTGATGTTCTCCATCGAACACATCATCGCGCTCGCCCAAGGCCGCGAAGTCGAACCCGCCTGGGCCTGAACCGCATCATGACGATTCCTCTGCTCATTCTTTGCCTCTCGTTCACGCTCTTCCTGCTGCTGGGCGTGCCGGTCGCTTTCTCGATCGGCCTCTCGGCCCTGTCCACGCTGCTGTATGAAGGCCTTCCTCTGGAAGTCGGCTTCCAGCAGATGACCTCCGGCATGGGGATCTTCTCGTTCCTTGCGATTCCGTTCTTCATCTTTGCCGGCGAGCTGATGCTCTACGGCGGCATTGCGGACCGCATCGTCAACTTCGCGCGCAACGTCGTGGGCCACGTGCGCGGCGGCCTCGGCATGTCGAACGTGGTGGCCTGCACGCTGTTCGGCGGCGTCTCGGGCTCGCCCGTGGCGGACGTCTCGGCCATGGGCGCCGTGATGATCCCGATGATGAAGAAGGAGGGCTACCACGCCGACTACGCGGTCAACGTGACGACCCACGCGGCCCTGGTCGGCGCGCTGATGCCGACCAGCCACAACCTGATCATCTATTCGCTCGCGGCAGGCGGCAAGGTGTCGATCGCGGCGCTGATCCTGGCGGCGCTGCTGCCGGCGGCGGTGCTCACGCTCAGCAACCTCGCGGCCGCCTACCTGGTGGCGGTGAAGCGCGGCTACCCGGCCGGCAGCTTTCCGGGCTGGGCCATCGTGGCGCGCTCGTTCGCGGCGGCGCTGCCGGGCCTGTTCATCGTGGTGCTGATCCTCGGGGGCATCCTGTCGGGCGTCTTCACGGCGACCGAGTCGGCGGCCGTGGCGGTGCTCTATGCGCTGGCGCTCACCATCTTCGTCTACCGCACGCTGAAGTGGGAGCACTTCGTCAAGGCAGCCTCGAAGGCGGTGCGCACCACCGGCGTGATCCTGCTGCTGATCGGCATCTCCAGCACCTTCGGCTACCTGATCAGCCTGTATGGCGTGGCCGAACTCACGGGCCAGATGCTGTCGCAGATCACGAGCACGCCGTGGGTGATCTTCCTGCTCATCAACATCATCCTGTTCGTGCTGGGCACCTTCCTCGACATGGCGGCAACGATCCTGCTGTGCACGCCGATCTTCCTGCCCATTGCACAGCACTACGGCATGAGCTCGGTGCAGTTCGGCATCGTGATGCTGATCAACTGCGCGCTCGGCCTGAACACGCCGCCTGTGGGCACCACGCAGTTCGTGGGCTGTGCGATTGGCGGCGTGTCGGTGGGCACGGTGATGAAGACCATCTGGCCGTTCTACGGTGCGCTGATCTTCGCGCTCGCGGTGGTCACCTTCGTGCCGGCCTTCTCGACCTGGCTGCCGAGCATGTTCATGGTCGTGAAGTAACGGCAGCACAAAGCAAGACAGAGGTTCCGCGATGACCGATCCGAACACCCGAGCACCGCACTTCATCCGCATGCACGCGGCGGACAACGTCGCCATCGTGGCCAACGACGGCGGCCTGCCCGCCGGCACCGTGCTCGCGTCCGGCCTGGTGCTGGTCGACAAGGTGCCCCAGGCGCACAAGGTGGCGCTCGAGGACATTCCCGAAGGCGGCGTGGTGCGGCGCTACAACGTGCCGATCGGCTATGCCCTGAAGCCGATCCCGGCCGGCAGCTGGGTGCACGAACGCCTGCTGCAGATGCCCGCCGCGCGCGAGCTCCAAGGCCTGCCGATCGCCACCGTGCGCCCGCCCGCGCAGCCGCCGCTGGAGGGCTACACCTTCGAGGGCTACCGCAACCTCGACGGCTCGGTGGGCACGCGCAACATCCTCGCCATCACGCAGACCGTGCAGTGCGTGGCGGGCGTGGTCGACTTTGCCGTGCAGCGCATCAAGGCCGAGCTGCTGCCCAAGTACCCCAACGTCGACGACGTGGTGGGCCTCTCGCACAGCTACGGCTGCGGCGTGGCCATCGATGCGCCCGACGCCGTCATCCCGATCCGCACGCTGCGCAACATCAGCCTCAACCCGAACTTCGGCGGCGAGGTGATGGTCATCAGCCTGGGCTGCGAGAAGCTGCAGCCCGAGCGCCTGCTGCCGCCCGGCAGCATCGCGCTGGTGGACGAGCGCAACGTGGCCGACGTCGGCGAAACAGCCAACGCCAAGCTCGACGTGGTGTGCCTGCAGGACGACGCGCACGTCGGCTTCATGTCGATGATCGATTCGATCATGCGGCAGGCCGAAGAGCACCTGGAGCGGCTCAACGCCCGCCGGCGCGAGACCGTGCCCGCC
>NZ_JBFTPJ010000282.1:0-6237 GCF_056398445.1 Variovorax sp. 01T439_2 | reverse complement strand
ACCTGGAGGTGGGCACGGCACCCGCGCGGCCCGGCGCCCAGCGCTTCCGCGAGGCCGGCGTGCTCGCGCGCTGGCGCATGCGCCAGCGGCAACGGCGCGGCTCGCGGCTGCACGCCTCGGGGCGCCTGTTCCAGGCTTGGCTCGACCGCTCGCGCGCCGACCTCGCGCTGCTCACCACCGACCTGCCCACCGGCCCCTATCCCTACGCAGGCATCCCGTGGTTCTCGACGCCGTTCGGGCGCGACGCCATCGTCACGGCCTTCCAGACGCTGTGGATCGACCCGAGGCTGGCGCAGGGCGTGCTCGAATTCCTGGCCGCGCGGCAGGCGCACCAGACCTCGAGCTTCCGCGATGCGGAGCCCGGAAAGATCATGCACGAGACCCGCAAGGGCGAGATGGCCGCCGTCGACGAACTGCCCTTCGGCCAGTACTACGGCGGCGTCGACACCACGCCGCTGTTCGTGGCGCTGGCCGGCGCCTATGCACGGCGCACCGGCGACCGCGCCACCATCGACCGCATCTGGCCCGCGCTCGGCGCGGCCTGCGATTGGATGGAGCGGAACATGGCGCGCCATCCCGATGGCCTGCTCGCCTACCAGCGCGGCGAAGCCAGCGGCCTGGTCAACCAGGGCTGGAAGGACAGCCACGATTCCATCTTCCACGCCGACGGCCGCACACCCGAAGGGCCGATCGCGCTGGTCGAGGTCCAGGGCTATGCCTATGCGGCCTTCCTTGCGATGTCGGCCATGGCCGAGTGGCGCGGCGATGCGGGCGCGGGCCGCTGGCGCCAGCGCGCGGCGGCCATGCGGCTTGCGGTCGAGAGCCGGTTCTGGCTCGACGACCTGGGCTTCTATGCGCTGGCCATCGACGGCGCCAACCAGCCTTGCCGCGTGCGTGCTTCCAACGCGGGCCACCTGCTGTTCGCYGGCCTGCCGAGCGCAGAGCGGGCCCAGGCCGTGGGCCGCCAGCTGCTGTCGTCGGCCTTTGCATCGGGCTGGGGGGTCCGCACCCTGCCGGCCGAGGCGGTGCGCTTCAATCCGATGTCCTATCACAACGGATCGGTGTGGCCGCACGACGCGGCCCTGTGCGCAGCCGGCCTTGCGCGCTACGGCGAGCGCGACGGCGTGGTGCGCATCCTGGACAACCTGTTCGAGTCGGCCACGCACTTCGGCATGCGGCTGCCGGAACTGTTCTGCGGCTTCGATCGCGAGCCGGGCCAGTCGCCCGTGGCCTATCCGGTGGCATGCCTGCCGCAGGCCTGGRCCGCGGGCTCTGTGTTCATGCTGCTGCAGGCCTGCCTTGGCCTGCAGGTGGATGGCATCCGGCGCGAGGTGAAGATCGTGCAGCCGCGGCTGCCGGCCGACATCGACCAGCTGCACGTGCAGCGGCTGCAGGTGGGCCACGCGCGGGTGGACCTGCATTTCCAGCGGCTCGAGGAGCGCATCGTCGTGGTCGCGCAAACGGCGCCCGGCACGCCCGGCGTCCAGGTCAACCTGCAGCTCTAGCGCGGCGGCCCGCGGCGGTCTGGCATGACATTTCTGAGCGCATCGGCGCCGCGGGTTGACACTGAATGTCATCCGCGGCGCGGCCTCCCGCACCTTCGCGGTGCCGCCCGTGTCCCGCGCTGCGATTCGGTGAATAGGAAAGAATGCATCCGCCGATTGGGCATGCATGTTGCGGTAACGAGGTTTAACAAAACTCGATCCCGACATGCATCAGTCACAAAGCGAAAACAACAACAGCCATCCCCTGGACCGCCGCGCATTCTGCGTGGGCGCCGTGAGCCTCGCGGCCCTTGGCACCGCCGCGTGCGGAGGAGGGGGAGGTGGTGGCGGCGGCGTGGCGGGCGGCTTCGGCGCGCTGGGCAGCGGTGCGCCGCAGGCGGATGCATCGGCACCGGCGGCGGCCCCGCCAGCCGCGCCCGATGCACCCGCGGCGCCCGATGCGGCGCCCCCCGCACCGCAGGCGCGCAAGTTCGTGCACCCCGGCCTGCTGCACACCGAGGCCGACTTCGAGCGCATGCGCCAGAAGGTCGCGGCCAATGCGCAGCCCTGGCTCGCCGGCTGGAACGCGCTCACGTCCAATGGCCGTTCGCAGCTCGGCGCCAAGCCGCGGCCGCTGGCCACGGTGATTCGGGGGGACGTCCCGGGCCAGAACTTCGCGCAGTTCTACATCGACGTCGCGCGCGCCTACCAGCTCGCGCTGCGCTGGAAGGTTTCTCAGGACACGCGCTATGCCGACCTTGCCGTGGTCTTCCTGAACGAGTGGTCCTCCACGCTGAAAGAGGTCACGGGCAATGCGGATCGCTTTCTTGCGGCAGGCATCTACGGCCAGCAGTTCGCGAATGCGGCCGAGATCATGCGCTCCTATCCGGGATGGGCGGCCGGCGATTTCGAGCGCTTCCAGAACATGATGCTCACGGTGTTCTATCCGCTCAACCACGACTTCCTCGACAGGCACAACGGTGCGGTGATCACCAACTACTGGGCCAACTGGGACCAGTGCGCGATGGGCTCGATCCTGGCCATCGGCGTGCTGTGCGACCGGACGGACCTCTATGACGAGGCGATCAGCTACTACAAGGCGGGCCAGGGCAACGGCGCCGGCCTGCAGGCGGTCTACCACGTGCATCCCGGCTATCTCGGCCAATGGCAGGAGAGCGGGCGCGACCAGGGGCACTGCACGCTGGGCATCGGCCTGGCGGGCGCATTCTGCGAGATGGCGTGGAACCAGGGCGACGACATCTACGGCTACGAGAACAACCGCTTCCTTGCCGGCGCCGAGTACGTGGCCAAGTCCAACCTGCGCGACGGCGCCGGCAACTTCTACACCGTGCCCTTTCTCACCAGCGCCAACCGCCAGGGAACGAAGACCGTGCTGGGGGACGGCCTCGGCCACCGGCGCGGCATCTGGGAAAGCGTCCACCACCACTATGCGAACCGGCTGGGCATCGCCACGCCCTACACCGCGCTGCAGGCCGAGCAGATGCGCCCCGAGACCGACGGCAACAACGGCGACCAGCTCGGCTTCGGAACGCTCACCTACACACGCGATCCGATCGCGACGCCCGTGCGGCCGAGCGGGCTCACCGCGCGCGTGCACGGACCGCAGGTCGAACTCTCGTGGTGGGGCTGCACCGGCGCGCTGAGCTATTCGGTCAAGCGCGCCACCATGGCGGGCGGCCCGTATGCCACGGTGGCCACGGGCATCAGCGATACGCTGACCTTCACCGACAGCACCGTCGCGCCCGGCGTGGTGTACCACTACGCAGTGGTGGCGCTGACCGCGGCCGGAGAAAGCAAGCCCTCCGACGAGGCCCGCGCCGCCATCAAGGCCGAGCTGCTGCTGCAGCGCGACTTCAGCGAAACGCAGGCGGCCGCCGACTACGCCGAGCTCCCCGTGGGCGTGCTCAAGGACGTGGCCGACTTCACCATCGCATGCCGCGTGTTCCTGGACGAGATCTCGACCTGGGCGCGCGTCTTCGACTTCGGTTCCGGCGAGCGCCGCTACATGATGCTCACGCCGCGCAGCGACACCGGCAAGGTGCGCTACGCGATCTCGCCGGTCCACGGCTACAACATGCAGATGATCGAAGGCGCGTCGCCGCTGCCGACCGGCCGCTGGGTGCATGTGGCGGTGACCCTGTCCGGCACGCTCGGCACGCTGTACATCGACGGCGTGGCGGCCGGCAGCAATGCGCAGATGAGCTTCGCGCCCTGCGAACTCGGCGAGACCACGCAAAACCTGCTCGGGCGTTCGCAGTATCCGAACGATCCGCCGCTGCGCGGCCGCCTCGGCGATTTCCGCATCTACCAGGGCGCGCTGGGCGCCGCGGAGATTGCGGCGCTGGTCTAGGCCCGAGCGCTGGAGCGCTAGACCGCGCCGTGCGCCTCCACGTAGAGCGCATAGAGCGAATGGCTGCTCGCCATGTAGAGGCGGTTGCGCTTGGGCCCGCCGAACTCGAGGTTGGCGCAGCGCTCGGGAAGGCGGATGAAGCCGATCGGCTTGCCGTCGCGATTGAAGACCTTCACGCCGTCCATCTCTTCGGATTTTCCGAGCGGCAGGTGGGCCTTCAGGCCGCCGCCGACGTCGGTGGGCTCGGGCGCGAATGCGCCGTTGAAGCCCCATCCGCACCAGAGATTGCCGTCGCGGTCGACACGGAATCCGTCGAACGCGCCGGGGCCGTCCGCGTCGATGAGCTTGGTCTTGTTCGACACGCTGGCACCATCGGCTGCAAGGTCGTAGCTCCAGATGCTGCGGTTGGGCGTGCCCTTCCATTCGACCACGTAGAGCTTCTTCTCGTCCGGCGAGAACGCGAGCCCGTTCGGGTTCACCAGATCGGTGATGACGGCGCTGAGCTTGCCGTCGCTTGCGATGCGGTAGACGTTGGTGGTGGCCTGCTCCGGCGTGGCCTTCGATCCTTCCCACTCGCCGTTGATGCCGAAGGTCGGGTCGGTGAACCACACGCTGTCGTCGGACTTCACGACCACGTCGTTGGGCGCGTTGAGCTTCTTGCCCTCGTAGCTGTCGGCCAGCACGGTGATGCGGCCGTTCTTCTCGGTGCGCACCACGCGGCGCGTGACCGAATGCTCGCAGGTGACGAGGCGGCCCTGGCGGTCGCGCGTGTTGCCGTTGGCGTAGTTGGCGTTCTGCTTGTGCACCGTGAACTTGCCGGTCTTCTCGTCGTACTTCATGAGCCGGTTGTTCGGAATGTCGCTGCACAGCAGGTAGCCGCCCTCCGGAAAGTACACCGGCCCCTCGGCCCAGCGCATGCCGGTGCCCAGCTGCTCGACGGTGCTGCTGTAGATGCGGTACTTGGCAAAGCTCGGGTCCAGGATCAACACCGAGGGATCCGGGTAGCGCTGGTTGGGCTTGAAGTCGAAGGACTGCGCATTGGCCAGCCCGGCGAAGGCGGCCAGTCCGGAGCCCGCGGCATTCTTCAGGAAGCGGCGGCGAGGCTCGAGGGCTTTGTTCTGCATCTGTAGATCTCCTTTGTCGTCGTTGTGGAAAACCGGCGCACGCCGATCTTACGTACCCGCCGGGCGCAGCCAGGCCCTTCGCAGCGGCGAAGTGCGACACCCTCGCTGCGCGAAGTGCGACATGGCTTACTTGCGGTCCCCGAGACTGCCGACACGGTGCGCCCGCCGCCCGCCTAAGCTGGGACCTGCAGCGGGCTTGCAATCCGCCTTCGCTGCAGAAGGGACATGCGATGACTCAGGTTCATGAAGTGATGACGCGCGGCGTGCGCACGGTGGCGCCGGGCGACACCATCGTGCAGGCGGCCAAGGCCCTCGAGGAGCTCGAGGTAGGGGTGCTGCCGGTCTGCGATGGCAACCGGCTGGTCGGCGTGGTGACCGACCGCGACATTGCCGTGCGCGGCGTGGCCCGCGAGATCGACCTTGGCGCGTCGCCGGTCAGGCAGATCATGACCGCCGACGCGTACTGGTGCTATGCCGACGACACGGTCGACGAGGCGCTCAGCCAGATGAGCGCGGTGCAGATCCGCAGGCTTCCGGTGGTCGATCGCGACAAGCGCCTCGTGGGCATCCTGTCGCTGGGCGACGTGGCGGCCAAGGGCGAGGCCGGCGCGGCGGCCGATCCGCTCGGAAAGATATCGGAGCCCGCGCGGCCCAGGCACCTGTAGCACGGGCCAACAGGCAGCTTCGCTCAGGCGCTCTGTGCCTGCGGCTGGCCGGAGGCGCGCCGGCGGATCTCGCTGTGGAGCGCGCGCTGTCCCGCGGCCAGCGCGGCTTCATAGGTGTCCGCTGGATCGAAGGCGTCGCGGAGCACCTTGGGGTTCGCTCCGTTCGCATCCGTTTCGAGCAGGCGCCAGACAAAGGATCCGAGGGCTGGCTCCTCGATGATGAGTTCGATGGGCTGTGTCATCCGTCCAACTTGCATGAACCCGCGCCAAATGTATGTAGGCCGAATTCGAATGCTGCCGGCCCCACGCCCGGTGGGGCAGCGCCTCAGCCCGGCTTGCCGCCCGTGCCCTGCGCTCTCAGCCGCAATGCATTGGTGATGACCGATGCCGAGCTCAGGCTCATCGCCAGCGCCGCGATCATCGGCGACAGCAGCCAGCCCGTGAACGGAAACAGCACGCCCGCGGCCAGCGGCACGCCGAGCGCGTTGTAGACGAACGCGAAGCCCAGGTTCTGCTTCATGTTGGCGATGGTCTTCTCGGAGACGATGCGCGCCTGTGCAATGCCGCGCAGGTCGCCCTTGACCAGCGTGACC
>NZ_JBFTPJ010000281.1:0-6239 GCF_056398445.1 Variovorax sp. 01T439_2 | reverse complement strand
TGGGTGGAGGGGCGCGGCGCATGGTGCAGCGTGTTCATCGGCGCACGCACGTCCGAGCCCGCCGAGGCGCCGCTGCGGCGTTCGGCGCGGGGCGCGGTCTGCATGGCGCAGGTGCGGTAGGTTTCGGTGAGCGGATAGCCGTAGACGAAGGCGGCCAGGCCGATGGAGCGGGCGAGCGCCTTGCGGGCAATGGCGATGTCGGGAACGGAGACGGGAGCGTTCATGGGGGAGGACCTCGGGACTGGGGTTCGAAAGGAAGATGTGGGAAGACGGTTCAATCGAGCTTCACGCCCGTGGCCTGCGTGAGCTTCAGCGTCACGGGCAGGAAGGCCTTGTAGGCCGCGACGGCTTCGGCCGGCAGGTTGCCCACGGGCTCGGCGCCGAGTTCCTCGATGCGCCGGCTCACCTCGGGCTGGCGCACCACCGCGCTGACTTCGCGGCCCAGGCGCTCGACGACGGCATCGGGCGTCTTCGCCGGCGCCATCAGCGAGGTCGGGCCGGTCATCGCGTAGACCTCGTCCGCATAGCCTTGCTCGGCAAAGGTCGGCACCTCGGGCAGCGCGCGGGCGCGCCGGGTGCCGGCCACGGCCAGCGGGCGCAGCTTGCCGGCCTTGATGTAGGGCTGCAGCGTGGTGATGGAGCCCACGGTCATCTGGATCACGCCGCCGATCAGGTCGATCGCCATCGGGCTCTCGCCCTTGTAGGGCACGTGCATCGTCTGCAGGCCGTAGGCCTTGTCCATGTACACCTGCACCTGGTGCGGCTGCGTGCCCGGGCCCCACGAGCCCATCGAATACTTGCCGGGCGCGGCCTTCACGGTGGCGATCAGGCTCTTGAAGTCGGTGGCCGGTACGGAAGGGTGCACCGCCAGCACCGTGCGCGTGGTGGCGATGTCCGACACCATGCGCAGGTCGGTGCGCGGGTCGTAGGGCAGCTTGCTGTAGAGCACCAGGTTCGCGGTGACGGGGCCCGGCACCGTGAGCAGCAGCGTGTAGCCGTCGGGCGGGCTCTTGGCGACGTAGTCGGTGCCGATGATCCCGCCCGCGCCGCTGCGGTTCTCGACCACCACCGGCTGGCCCAGCCGCTTGGACAGCCCCTCCGCCAGGAGCCGCGCGAGGATGTCGGTCGAGCCGCCCGCCTGGTACTGCACGATGATGCGCACCGGCTTGGAGGGGAAGGGCGGCTCCGCCGCCGACGCCGCGCCGCCCGCCGCGAGGGCCAGCCCGGCGCCCAGGCTGAGTGCGCGTCCAAGTCCGTTCTTCGATGTCGTGGTCATGCGATGTCTCCGGGGTTGTCGTTCGTCAGGGCGCGCGGCCGATGACCAGCGCATCGGCCGCCACACAGCCGCCCTCCGCCTGCGGCCGTGCGATCAGCGGGTTGATCTCGGCGCTGTCGAGCGAGTCGCCAGCGCGCTGTGCAAAGTCCGCGAGCGCGCACAGCGCATCGGCAATCGACGCGAGGTCCGCCGGCGGACGGCCGCGCGCGCCGTTCAGGATCGCGAAGGCGCGCAGCTCGCGCACCATGGCCAGCGCGTCGTCGCGCGTGATGGGCAGCGCGCGCAGCGACACGTCGCGCAGCGTCTCGACGTGGATGCCGCCCAGGCCGAACATCAGC
The DNA here is from genome assembly GCF_056398445.1 of Variovorax sp. 01T439_2. Taxonomy (NCBI): domain Bacteria; kingdom Pseudomonadati; phylum Pseudomonadota; class Betaproteobacteria; order Burkholderiales; family Comamonadaceae; genus Variovorax; species Variovorax sp. 01T439_2. The sequence continues at coordinate 4,625 of NZ_JBFTPJ010000281.1, read as the reverse complement.
ACCGGGCCGAACACCGGGTCGCGGTGCACGCCCGCGATGCACTCGACGCCGCCTGCCAGCATGCGCGCCACCAGCGCGCCGTCGAGCCGCGCATCGGGCCGCGCCGTGAGCGCGTGGTTGCGCGTGCGCTCGAAGGCCGCGCGCGCCTGCGCCGCGCCGCGCAGGCCGAGCGCCACGCCGCCGACGTCCGACTTGTGCGGAATGTCGGCGCTGACGATCTTCACCACCACCGCCTCGCCGAGCGCATCGGCGGCGGCCGCGGCCTCGTCGGCGCTGCGCACCACGCGGTGCGCGACCACGGGCACGCCGGCGTCGGCCAGCAGGGCGAGTGCTTCGGGCTCGGACATCGCGCCGGGGGAGAGCGTCAACGGTTCAGCGGCTGGTGCCTCAGCCACTGCAGCAGCGGACGCAGGCTTCAGCCCCGCCAGCGCAGCGATCGTGCGGATGCCGTCCGACGGATCGGCGAACACCAGGCAGCGCATCGCCTCGAGCTCGGCGCGGCGCTCCGGCGACAGCAGCGTGCTCACCGCCAGCAGCGTGTCGGGGTACGCCTCGCGCAGCGAAGCCACGAGCGAGCGCAGCACCGGCCAGAACGCATCCGACGCACCCGCTGCCGCGAGAAAGCCCATCCACGATGCAAAGCCGCGGTCGTCCAGCATCACGCGGGCCGTGCGCTCGATCAGCGTCATGTCGTTGGTGACCTGCCCCGTGATGTCGACCGGGTTGCGCGGTGCTGCGAAGGGCACCCAGCTGCGCAGCGTGTCCTGCGCGGAATCGCCCAGCGGCTGGACATCGAGGCCCTGCGCCGAGGCCTCGTCGGCCATCAGCGCGCCGACGCCGCCCGAGAGCGTGAACAGGCCGATCGAGCGGTCGCGCGGGCGGCCCGCCACGGCCGCGCTGTGGGCCAGGTCGAAGAACTCCGTGAGGTTGCGCGCGCGCAGCACGCCGTACTGGCGGAACACGGCGTCGTACACCGCGTCGTCGCCCGCCAGCGCGGCGGTGTGCGAGGCCGCGGCCTCGGCGCCCAGCGCGGTGCGCCCGACCTTGACCATCACCACCGGCTTGCCGTTGGCCTGCGCCAGGGCCAGCGCCGCGCGCAGCCGCGGGCCGTCGCGGCAGCCTTCCATGTAGGCCATGATCACGTCGGTGCCGGGGTCCTGCGCGAGCCAGGCCAGGCAATCGGCGACCTGCACGTCGGCCTCGTTCCCGGTGGTGGCCCACAGCGACAGGCCCACGCCGCGCGCCCGCGCCATCGCGTACGCATAGGCGCCGAACGCGCCCGATTGGCTCACCAGCCCGATGCGCCCCGGCGCCACGCGGCCCACGCTGGGCGCCGGGGAGAAGGTCGCATACACATGGCGTGCGATGTTCATGAAGCCCAGGCAGTTGGGGCCGACCAGCCGCACGCCCGCGGCACGCGCCTTGTCGCCGAGCCGGGCCTGCGCCGCCGCGCCCTCGGCGCCCACTTCGGCGAAGCCCGAGGAGAACAGAACCACGCCTTTCACGCCCGCCGCGATGGCGTCGTCGAGCGCGCCGTCGACCAGCGCCGACGGCACCGCGAGGATGGTCAGGTCCACCGGCTGGCCGATGGCGCGCAGGCTCGCAAAGGCAGGCAGCTCCTGGATGCGCTCGGCGTTCGGGTTGACCGGGTAGAGCGGACCGTCGAAGCCGAAGCGGCGCTGGTAGTCGACCGGGATGCCGCCGATCTTCTGCGCGTTGGACGAGGCGCCGACCACCGCGATGGATCGCGGCGCGAACAGGGCCGACAGGGATTCGGCTTGCGAGGAGAAGAAGTCCATGGACATGGCAGCTGTCAGAAGTTGTGGCGGATGCCGGTGGCGAGCACGCGCACGTCGTTGCCGCTGTTGGGTGTGACCGCGATGGTGGCGAGCGAGGCCGAGGCGCCGTGCCGGTTCAGCAGGCGCAGCCAGCGCGCATAGAGCACCGTGCGCTTGCTCAGGTAGTAGTCGTAGCCCAGCGTCCAGGCCAGCTGCGAGCGTTCGCTCTCGGCCACCTTGCGCTGCGTGGCGCCGAAGATCAGGTTCGAGGCCGGCGTCACGTTGTAGGTGAGGCCCAGGTTGCTGAGCTTCGCGGCCGGCACGCCGGGCAGGCTCGATGCGTTGCGCACGTAGCTGGCGTACAGCTGCAGGCCGATCGACGGCAGCTCGTAGGAGCCGGTCAGCGCCTGGTAGGTCGTGGTGGCGGGCAAGGCCACGGGCGCTGCGGCCGAGCCGGAGCGCGCGCGCTGGAATGCATATGCGATGTAGTAGGGCTTGCGCGCCCAGCCGATGCTGCCGCCGTAGACGTTGCCGCTCTGGTGGCTCGGCGCGCTCGATTCGCCCGGCGCATAGGCGATGTCGGCAAAGAAGTCCATGCTGGCCGGCGTGCGGTAGCGCACCATGTTGCTGGCGCGGGCCGCGAAGGGCGTGAGGCCCGGCTGCGCGTCGGTGGCCGCCACCAGATTGATGGGCGAGAACACCGAGTTCAGGCCGTAGGGGTCGGCCTTGAACAGCGCGTRGAACATCGGCGTGTACATGCGGCCCGCATCGATCTGCCCCCACGGCGCCGAAAGGCCGACGAAGGACTGCCGGCTGAACGACATCGCGGGGCCGGGCAGCGTGCCGTTGCCGGTGTCGGGCGCAAAGCCGCTCTCGAGCGTGAAGTGCGCGCCCAGGCCGCCGCCCAGGTCTTCGGTGYCGCGAAAGCCGATGCGCGAGGCGGTCTGGCCGCCGTCTTCGAGCCGCGTGGAGGAGGCGGCGCCCGACTTGGCGTGCGCCATGTACAGGTCGACCGTGCCGTAGATGGTCACGGTGCTTTGCGCGAGCGCAAGGGCGCAGGCCGTCAGCGCGAGGCCGGCGGTGGCTGTCTTCTTCATTTGCTTTGTCTCCGGGTGTGGCTGCCGCCTGCGGGTGCAGGGCGGTGCCGCTTGTGTGCTTGTCGAGGTCCGGGGCTTACGATAGAAATGAAGACCCGCCGAATCTGTCAACGCCTTGACAGATTCGTGAACATCAAGGCAGGGAGAACCCGCTGGCCCGATCGACTGTTTCCTCCCCCCAAGACGCCGAAGAGAGCGCCGAATTGCTCGACCGCGCTCTGCGCTGGAACGAACTTTTCTCGCACTGGCCCGACGCGCTGCGCGCCGAGCTCATGAAGTCGGCGCGCCTGGTGCGCTACCGCCGCCGCACGCAGGTGCTGGCGAGCGACCGCCACAAGCGCGAGCTGCTGGCGGTGGTGTCGGGCTGCCTGGAAATCAGCAGCATGAGTTCGCAGGGGCGCAAGTACGTCAATGCGCTGCTCGGGCCCGGGCAGGTGGCGCCGCTGGTGCGCCTGCTCGCGGACGTGCCGCTGCCCTACGACTACCACGCGCACGAAGACTCGGTGATCGTCCATCTGCCCTGCGACGCCGTGATCGCGCTGCTCGATGCCGAGCCCGTGCTGTGGCGCGACGTGGCCAAGATGGCGCTGAAGCGCCAGCGGCTCAGCGTGGTGCTGCTGCAGAACCAGATGCTCAACTCGGTTCGCGGGCGCGTGGCGGCCACGCTGATGAGCGTGATCCACTTCTATGGCATGCAGGTGAAGGCGGCGGCGAGCCTGCCCGTGCGCCTGTCGCAGAACGACCTGGCGGCAATGCTCGGGCTGTCGCGCCAGACCATCAACAAGGAGCTGGGGCGGCTGGTCGCCGAAGGCGTGATCGACATGAGCTACAAGCGCATCCGCATCGTGGACCCGGACAAGCTCGCGCACATTGCGGCCGGCACCGGGCCGCAATGAACCGCGCCGGACCCGCTCAGGGATGGATCTTCTCGCCCTTGGCCAGCATTTCCACGAACTGCGCAATGCGCTTCGCCCGCGTCTCGGGCTTCTTCGCGCCCTGCGTGCGGAACAGCACCGCGTAGCGGTTGCGCGAATCGAGCGTGGCGAAGAAGGCGGCGGCCTTGGGGTTGGCGTCGAGCGCGGCCTGCAGGTCGGGTGGCACGGTGGCAATGCTCTGGGCATCGTAGGCCGCGTCCCAGCGGCCATCGGCGCGGGCACGCTCCACCTCGGCCAGGCCGGCGGGCTGCATGCGGCCCTCGTCGATCAGCTTCAGGGCCTTGTCGCGGTTGATCTTCGACCAGGTGCTGCGCGGCGTGCGCGGCGTGAAGCGCTGCAGGAAATGCTGCTCGCCGTCGCCCTTGCGCTGGCCGTCGATCCAGCCGTAGCACAGCGCCACCTCGAGCGCGGCGGGGTGGTCGATGGAGGCGATGCCGCTGGCCTTCTTGGCCATGCGGATCCACACGCCGGCCGCGGTGGCATGGTGGCGCTTGAGCCAGCGCTCCCATGCGGCGGCGCTGGTGCATTCGATGGGCGTGTCGTGCGGAACGCGCTGGCTCGTGCTCACGGCACCCACCAGTAGCGCAATGCGTGGAAGTAGATCGGCGCCGCGAAGATCACCGAGTCGAGCCGGTCGAGCATGCCGCCGTGGCCTTCGATCATCGAGCCCCAGTCCTTCACGCCGCGGTCGCGCTTGATGGCCGACATCACGAGCCCGCCGAAGAAGCCCATGAGGCAGATGGTGAGCGCCATCAGCGCGGCTTGCCAGGGGTTGAACGGCGTGGCCCAGTAGAGCGCCGCGCCCAGCGCCGTGG
>NZ_JBFTPJ010000280.1:0-6242 GCF_056398445.1 Variovorax sp. 01T439_2 | reverse complement strand
TGCACACGCCGGTCCACAGGCCCGAGAGCACGATGCGCTTCTTGCCGATCTCGTTGATGCGCTCGATCACGGCCGCGTCTTCCCAGGTGTTCATCGAGGTGCGGTCGAGCATCTTCTGGCCCGGGAAGGCGTCGGTGATCTCGCTGAACATCGGGCCCGAAAAACTCTTCTCGGCCACGGTCGTGAGGATGGTCGACACCTTGAAGCCGGCCGCCGCATGGGCCACGAGGGCCGCGTTGTTGCGCAGGTTCACCGCGTCGATCGAGTGCGTGGCAAAGGCCATCTGCGACTGGAAGTCGATCATCACCAGCGTGTGGTCGGTGGGGGTGAGCAGCTTGGCGCCGGCGGTGGGGGTGGCTTTGATGGACATGGGACTCTCCGTGAGTTGGTGAAAAAAATTGGGTCTTGCGTTGCCATGCATCGTCGTTTCAGCGCCGATGCATGTCTTGTCGATTAGTGAGGCCGTTTGGACATTTGCGTCCGCGCCGCCAAGGGGCGCACGCGCAATGTCAGAAGGAAGGCAACTCTTTCGGGCGCAGGTCGAACACCAGCACCTCGGCGCCCTCGCCGCGCGACAGCTCGAGCCGCTGCTCGCCGCGCACCCGCGCGCCGTCGCCCTCGCCCAGCCGCTGGCCGTTCACTTCCACGCTGCCACGTGCCACATGCACATAGGCATGGCGATCGGGGCCGAGCGCGAGCGAGGCGGCTTCATCGCCGTCGAACAGGCCGGCGTAGACGCGGGCGTCCTGGTGCACGGCAAGCGAGCCGCCGGCGCCCTCCGGCGAGACGATCAGCCGCAGCCGGCCGCGCTTTTCCTCGGGTGCGAAGTGCACTTGCTGGTAGCGGGGCGCTACGCCCTTGGCGTTGGGCACGATCCAGATCTGCAGGAAGTGCAGCGGATCGGTGGAGGAGGAATTGAACTCGCTGTGGCGCACGCCGGTACCGGCGCTCATCATCTGAACGTCGCCCGGGCGGATGACCGAGCCGGTGCCCATCGAGTCCTTGTGCTCGAGCGCGCCGTCGAGCACGTACGAGAAGATTTCCATGTCGCGGTGTGGATGGGTGCCGAAGCCGCGGCCCGGATGCACGCGGTCGTCGTTGATCACCAGCAGGTCGGAGAAGCCTTCCTGCTCCGGGTCGTGGTAGTGGCCGAAAGAGAAGGTGTGGCGGGACTTGAGCCAGCCGAAGTCTGCAAGTCCGCGGTCATTGGCGCTGCGAATTTCCAACATGATTGGGGTCCTTGATGGTCGTTTGGTTCGATGTGATTCACAATCGCTTCGGAGAAGAATCCCCGATGCATGGCTGAATCATCTTTCTTTCATCGAGGCCTGTTGACGAAACTTTTAGCCGTCAATCATCGAATTTTTCGATGATTCATTTCCAAGGACCAGCCGTGCTCAAGCTCAGTCTCGAAGCCATCGAACTCGTGGACGCCATCGCTCGCCACGGCTCATTCGCAGGCGCCGCCGCGCGCCTGAACAAGGTGCCCTCCACCATCTCGTACGCGGTGGGCAAGCTCGAGGAGCAGTTGGGCATGCTGCTGTTCGTGCGCAACGGCCCGCGCGTGACGCTCACCGCGGCCGGCGAAGAAATGCTCAAGGAAGGCCGCTGGCTGCTTGGCGCCGCCGGCGACCTCGAGTCGCGCATGCGGCAGATCGCCACCGGGTTCGAATCGGAGCTGCGGCTGGTGCACGACTCGCTGATTCCCACACAGGCGCTGATCGACGACATTCGCGCGTTCGAGGCGCTGCGCTGCGGCACGCGGCTGCGCATCGGGTGCGAGGCGCTCACCGGCAGCTGGGAGGCATTGCGCGAAGGACGCGCCGACATCGTCGTGGCCGCGGGCGAAGGGCCGGCCGGCGGGGGTTACCAGGCGGTGATGGTGGGAAGCCTCGACTTCGCTTTCTGCGTGGCGCCCACGCATCCGCTCACGCGCCTGGGCCGGCCGCTGCAGCGCGGCGACCTGCTGGAGTGCAACGCCATCGTGGTGAGCGACAGCGCGCGCACCCTTTCCGACCGCACCGTGGGGCTGCTTGCCGGCCAGCACCACGTCGCCGTACCCAGCATGGCCGCGAAGATCGCCTGCCAGGCCGCGGGCCTGGGACACGGATTCTTACCGCGCGCCTGCATCGAGGGCGACCTGAAGCGCGGCACGCTCGTCGAGCTGCAGACCGAAGAGCCGCGCGCACCCGAGGCCTTCTGGCTCGCATGGAAGACCGGCGCCAAGGGAAAGGCGCTCCAGTGGTGGGTGAAGCAGCTGAACCGGCAGCTGGTTCCGGCGCTGCTGCCAAGGTCGGCCTGACCGGCCTTGGCCGGCGCGCGAATCAGCCCGCGTTCAGGCGCCGCCACCGCGCCGGAGATGTGCCTGTGTGCGCGGTGAAAACCCGCGTCAGGTGGCTCTGATCGGAAAAACCGCAGGCCGTGGCAATCTCGGCAATCGGAAGATGCGGCTGCCCCAGCAGCCGACGCGCCGCTTGCACGCGCTGCGCTACAAGCCATGCATGCGGCGTCTGCCCCGTCGTCTGCTTGAACGCCTTGCTGAAGTGGCTGCGCGACAGCGCACATTCGCGCGCCGCGTCGCCCAGCGATACGTCCCCTGCGAGGTGCGCCACGAGAAAGTCCTTGGCGCGGCGCTCTTGCCACGGCGCGAGGCCTCGGGTGTGCACGGGCGCCGGCCCGGCCGCGCCGCCGTAGACATGCACCACGTGCGCCTTCAGTGCCAGCGCCAGGTGTTCCACGAACAGCCGGCTCGCATCCTGCGGATGCATCAGCACCGGCAGCATGGCCCGGCCCAGATGGGCGACCACCGGGTCCAGCGTGCCGGCGGCGCAGTCCAGCCGATCGACACGCGGCATCTCCATTTCTTCGGTGAACGCATCGATGGTTGCGCGCGGCAGGTGGAAGAACATCGAATGGAACGGGCTGCTCACGTAGGCCGAGGCGTGCTGCGAAAGATCGGCAATGTGAAAGGCGCCCTCCTGCTGCAGGCCCAGTTGCCGGGATTTGCCGTCACGGACGATGCGCCGGCTGCCGCCCGGATTGATCTCCACGCTGAGCAGGAATGCGTTCTCGAGCGGGAGAGGCGCGAGCACGAACAGATGCGGCAACTCATAGCGCATCCGGGCGACGCCCAGCTCGCAGCCGCGGCGCGACCTGCTCACGAGTGACTGCACGGCGTCGATGCCGTACTGCGACGCCAACCGTTGTCCAAGTTGGCAGTCGGAACGAAGGGGATTCAGCATGTGGGGAAGGCTTTCGATGGCGACACCACCGCAGGAGGTTGATCCGGACGGGACGCCATCCTCCACCTTACCCCAGCGCGTCGTTCACCTGCTCGCGGAACTCCGTCAGGCTGACCGCCGTGCCGAGCTCCCGCGGCAGCGCGTCGCGCACCGAGAACACGCCCAGGATCTTCGTTCCMGCCACCAGCGGCAGGTGGCGAAAGCCCCGTTCGAGCATCAGCACCACGGCGTCGGACACCGGCGTTTCGGGCGGCACGCAGATCGGGTTGGGCGTCATGACCTCGCGCACCGTCGTTCGGTCGGGGTCGAGCCCCCGCGCCAGCACGCGGGTCATCAAGTCGCGCTCGGTCAGGATGCCCAGCAGGATGTCGGGCAGTTCCAGCACGAGCACGCTGCCGCAGTTGGCGCGCGTCATCACGCACGCGGCGTCGCGCGCGCTGGCCTGCGGACCCAGGCTGATCACGTGCTTGCGCGAGATGGATTGGAAAACGGTGCGCTCGGCCATGGTGCGCCCTCCGGAAAGGAACCCAATGGTGCCGCCGGACGCCGCTCAGCGCAAGGACGCGTTGAGCCGCGCGAGCGCCTCGGCGCCGGGGCACAGCTCGGCCGGGCCCAGCGCATTGAGCGGCCGGTCGCTGGTGTTGAGCGCCGTGTGCAGGTCGCTGGCCAGCGGATCGACGAAGAGCAGCCCGGTCACCACCTCGCCCATCTCCTGGTGCCGCTGCATGTGGGCCATGGCGGCATGGCGGTCGCCGGGGTCGTAGCCCGGATGCAGGCTGCGCAGGCGCAGCAGGGTGCCGTCGTGCTGGCGCACGTCCATCACTTCGCCCGGCGCCATGTCGACGGTGATCTCTTCCCGCCCGCTGATGAAGTCGATGCGGCTGACCGCCTCGTTGTGCTCGCGCACGTAGTCGTAGCTCTTGGTGCTGCCCGGGTGGTTGTTGAAGGCGACGCAGGGGCTGATCACGTCGATGAAGGCGGCGCCGCCGTGGCTGATCGCCCCCTTGATGAGCGGCACCAGCTGCGCCTTGTTGCCCGAGAAGCCCCGCCCCACGTAGCTCGCGCCCAGCTGCAGCGCCATGGCCACCAGGTCCACCGGGCTGTCGCTGTTGACCACGCCCTTCTTGCTCCTGGAGCCCTGGTCGGCCGTGGCCGAGAACTGGCCCTTGGTCAGGCCGTAGACGCCGTTGTTCTCCACGATGTAGGCCATGCGCACGCCGCGCCGCATCGCGTGGGCGAACTGGCCCAGGCCGATGGACGCCGAATCGCCGTCGCCCGAGACGCCCAGGTACAGCAGGTCGCGGTTGGCCAGGTTGGCGCCGGTCAGCACGCTGGGCATGCGGCCGTGCACCGTGTTGAAGCCGTGCGAGGCGCCCAGGAAGTAGTCCGGCGTCTTGGAGCTGCAGCCGATGCCCGAGAGCTTGGCCACGCGGTGCGGCTCGATGTCCAGCTCCCAGCAGGCCTCGATGATGGCGGCGGAGATGGAGTCGTGTCCGCAGCCGGCGCACAGCGTGGAGATCTTGCCCTCGTAGTCGCGCCGCGTGTAGCCGACCTTGTTGGTGGCCAGCGTCGGATGGTGCAGCCGGGGCTTGGCGAGGTAGGTCATGCCGATTCCTTCGTGCCAGAGGCTTGCGTCTCCTGCACATGCGTGCTGATGGCCTGGACGATGAAGCGCGCCGTGATGGGCGTGCCGTCGAAATGCAGCACCCGCACCAGCCGGGCGGGATCGATGTCCAGCTCGTTGACCAGCAGGCTGCGCATCTGCGCATCGCGGTTCTGCTCGACCACGAACACCTGCCGGTGCTGCGCGAGGAACTGCACCACGCTCTGCGGAAACGGAAAGGCGCGCAGCCGCAGCGCATCGAGGTGGATGCCGCGTGCTTCCAGTGCCTGCAGCGCCTCGTGCATCGACGGGCTGGTCGAACCGAAATAGATCACGCCCAGGTCGGTCTTTTCGGCGGCCGGGCGCAGCACCGGCTGCGGCACCAGCGCGGCCGCGGTCGCGAACTTCTTCAGCAGCCGCTCCATGTTGTAGATGTAGTCCGGCCCGCGCTCCGAGTACCGGGCATAGGCATCGCGCGTGGTGCCGCGGGTGAAGTAGCTGCCCTTGCTCGGGTGCGTGCCCGGCAGCGTACGCCAGGGGATGCCGTCGCCGTCCACGTCCTTGTAGCGGCCGAAGTCGCGGCCGGCCTCGAGCTCCTCGGCGCTCATGAGCTTGCCGCGGTCGTAGGCCTGGCTGTCGTCCCAGGCAAAGGGCGCGCACAGGCGCTGGTTCATGCCGATGTCCAGGTCCGTCATCAGGAACACCGGCGTCTGCAGCCGGTCGGCCAGGTCCAGCGCCGCCGCCGCATGCTCGAAGCACTCGTGCGGGTCTTCCGGAAACAGCAGCACGTGCTTGGTGTCGCCGTGCGAGGCATAGGCGCAGGCCAGGATGTCGGCCTGCTGCGTGCGCGTGGGCATGCCCGTCGATGGGCCGCCGCGCTGCACGTTGATGAGCGTGACCGGGATCTCGGCAAAGTAGGCCAGGCCGATGAACTCGGCCATCAGCGAGATGCCGGGCCCCGAGGTCGCCGTGAAGGCGCGTGCGCCGTTCCAGCCCGCGCCGACCACCATGCCGATGGAAGCCAGCTCGTCCTCCGCCTGCACGATGGCAAAGCGGTGCTGCCCGGTGGCCGGGTCCACGCGGAATTTGGCGCAGTACTTCTGGAAGGCCTCGGCCACCGAGGACGACGGCGTGATCGGATACCAGGCCGCCACCGTGGCGCCGCCGTACACGCAGCCCAGCGCCGCGGCGCTGTTGCCGTCCACGAAGATGCGGTCGCCCACCCGGTCGGCGCGCCGCACCCTGAGGCCCAGCGGCTCGAGGTTCTCGCGCGCGAAGTCGCAGCCCAGGTGCAGCGCCTGCACGTTGGAGGCGAGCAATTTTTCCTTGCCCTTGTACTGCTCGCCGAACAGCTTCTCGACCACTTCCGGATCGATGCCCAGCAGGATGGCCAGCGC
>NZ_JBFTPJ010000279.1:0-8202 GCF_056398445.1 Variovorax sp. 01T439_2 | reverse complement strand
TTCTGTGCCTTGGCCAGGGCCGCGCGGCCCTTTTTCTCGTGCTCGCGCACTTCCGCCAGGTTGGCCTGCAGCTCGGCCAGCTGCGCCTCGAGCTGGGCACGGTGCGCACCCAGTACGCCGAGGAACTTCTGCAGCTGCGGCACGGTGTCGCGCGGGCTGTCGTACATGTCGAGGATGTCCCTGGCCTCGGTCAGGCTCAGGCCCAGGCGCTTGGCACGCAGCGTGAGCGTGAGCCGCGCCCGGTCGCGCGCGCTGTAGACGCGCTGCACGCCGGCGCGCTCGGGCGTGAGCAGCCCCATGTCTTCATAGAAGCGGATGGCGCGCGTCGTGAGGTCGAATTCCTTCGCGAGTTGGCTGATGGTGAAGGTTTGCGCGGACATTGGACTGGGATCTGCCGAAAAAAGCCGTCTGGAGGGGCGTTGCGGTGGCGACAGCAGGATGGCCCCGCTCTGCCTACAATGATGCCCTCAACCCATGACGTTTACGTAAACGTCAATCTTACATGAACCTCCTCGAACGCGAACTCCACTACCCCCTGGGCGAAACCCTGCCCGCCCCCGGCGAAGCACTGGAAGTCGCGCCGGGCGTGCGATGGATCCGCATGCGGCTGCCGTTCGCGCTCGACCACATCAACCTCTGGCTGCTGCGCGACAGCCTCGACGGCGTCGAGGGCTGGACCGTGGTCGACTGCTGCATCGCGCATGACGAAGCCCGCGCCCAGTGGGAGCAGGTGTTCGAAGCGCAGTTGCAGGGCCTGCCGATCCTGCGCGTGATCGTCACCCATATGCACCCCGACCACATCGGCCTGGCCGAATGGCTGTGCACGCGCTGGAACGCGCCGCTGTGGATCAGCTCGACCGACTACCACGTGGCGCGCGTGCTGAGCACCGCTGGCGACACGCTGGCGGGCGGCGACGCGGCGGCGCGCTTCTTTGCCTCGCACGGCCTCGTCGACCCCGAGGCGGTGGTCAAGATCCGCGCCCGCACCAACTACTACGCCAACATGGTGCCCTCCGTGCCCGACCGCTTCACGCGAATGATGGACGGCGACACCGTGGCCATCAACGGCCACGCCTGGCGCTGCATCAGCGGCTACGGCCATGCGCCCGAGCACATCGCGCTGTACTGCGACGATCTCAAGCTGCTGCTGGGCGGCGACATGATGCTGCCGCGCATCTCGACCAACGTGAGCGTGCATGCGGGCGAGCCCGAAGCCAATTCGCTGCGGCTCTTCCTGGACAGCATCGACAAGTTCAAGGCGCTGCCGGCCGACACGCTGGGCCTGCCCTCGCATGGCAAGCCGTTCACCGGCATTCACCGCCGCGTCGACCAGCTGCAGGAGCACCACCGCGACCGCCTGGCCGAACTGCTCGAAGCCTGCACCGCGCGCCCGCTGACCGCGGCCGAGGGCCTGCCGATCCTGTTCAAGCGCGAACTCGATCTGCACCAGATGACCTTCGCCATGGGCGAGACCGTGGCCCACCTGCACCTGCTGTGGTTCGCGGGCCAGGTCCGGCGCGAGCTGGGCGAGGACGGCATCTACCGCTTCGGACCCCGCAGCGCCACGGCCCGGGCACTTTAGACTCGGTGGATGGACACGCTGGCTGAGCTGCGCGCGGGCCGGCTGGCAGGCGCAAGACGAATCGACCTCTCGTGCGGACTCACCGAGTTTCCGCGCGAGATCTTCGACCTGGCCGATTCGCTCGAGACACTGAACCTCTCCGGCAATGCGCTCGACGCATTGCCCGACGACCTCGGCCGGCTGCACCGCCTGCGCGTACTGTTCTGCTCCGACAACCGCTTCACGCGGCTGCCCGAATCCATCGGCCAGTGCCAGGCGCTGGAGATGGTCGGATTCAAGGCCAACCGCATCCGCACCGTGCCTGCCGCCGCGCTGCGGCTGCCGGCGCTGCGCTGGCTGATCCTCACGGACAACCAGATCGAGACCCTGCCCGAGGCGCTGGGCCAATGCACCGCCATGCAGAAGCTCATGCTGGCCGGCAACCGGCTGCGTGCGCTGCCGGAATCGCTGGCGGCCTGCGGCCGGCTCGAGCTGCTGCGCATTTCGGCCAACAACTTCGAGGCGCTGCCCGCATGGCTGCTTGCGCTGCCGCGCCTGTCGTGGCTCGCGGGTGCAGGCAACCCCTTTGACATGCAGGCCGAGCAGGCAGCCATCGCCGCGCAGTCGGTGCCGCATGTCGACTGGCGCGACCTGGCGCTGGGACAGAAGCTCGGCGAAGGTGCATCGGGCGTCATCCACCAGGCGGTGCTGGGCCCCGCGTCGCGGCCGGTGGCCGTCAAGCTGTTCAAGGGCGCAGTCACCAGCGACGGCTGGCCGCACAGCGAGATGGCCGCCAGCATCGCGGCCGGCGCGCATCCGACACTGATCGCCGCACAAGGCCGGATCGATGGACATCCGGATGGCACCCAGGGCCTGGTCATGGCGCTGGTGGATCCGTCTTTCCGCACGCTCGCCGGCCCGCCGAGCCTCGCGTCCTGCACGCGCGACGTCTATGCGGCCGATGCGCAGTGGACTTCCGCCGTGGCCTTGCGCATTGCCCGCGACATCGCGTCCGCCATGCGGCACCTGCATGCGCGCGGCATGCTGCACGGCGACCTCTACGCGCACAACATCCTCTGGAACGCGCAAGGCGGCGGACTGCTCGGCGATTTCGGTGCGGCCTGGATGACGGGCGCACTCGACGCGATGCAAGCGCTGGCACTGCAGCGGCTGGAGATGCGCGCCTTCGGCTGCCTGCTGGAAGAACTGCTCGAGCGCTGCAGCGATGCACTGCCGCAGGCCGTGGTCGTGCTGAAGGATCGCTGCCTGCAGGCCGATGCGTCCGCGCGGCCCTCGTTCGCCGAGGCCTTGGCGCTGCTCCAGGGCGAGCTCTCGCCATGACGGGCCAGCGCCTGCCCCTGCCCACGCGCGACGGCGTCGGCCCGAGCTGCGTCGGCCTTCCGCAAGGCGCATGGCCCACCATCGCCGAGTTCCTGATCGAACGCTTTCCGGCAATCACGCGCGAGGCCTGGCTGGCCCGCATGGAAGCCCGCGACGTGGTCGACGAGCACGGCGTCCCCGTGACCGCGCAGCGCCGCTACCAGGCGCCATTGCGCGTGTACTACTACCGCACGCTCGATGCCGAGGTGCGCATCCCCTTCGACGAACAGGTGCTGTTCCAGGACGACCAGCTCGTGGTCGCGGACAAGCCGCCGTTCCTGCCCGTGACCCCCACCGGCAAGTACCTGCAGGAGAGCCTGCTGGTGCGGCTCAAGCGCAAGCTGAAGCTCGACGACCTGGTGCCGCTGCACCGCATCGACCGCAGCACCGCGGGGCTGGTGCTGTTCTCGGTGCGTCCCGAAACGCGCGGCGCCTACCAGGCCATGTTCCCCGAGCGCCGCATCGACAAGCACTACGAGGCCGTGGTGCCGTGGCAGCCCGGCGTGTCGTCGGTGCCCGGCACCTACCGCAGCCGGCTGGTCGACGACGATCATTTCATGCGCGTGAAGGAAGAGGCCGGCGAGCCCAATTCGGAAACGCGCATCGCCGTGGAACGGGCGGCGGGCGGCCACGCCCTGCTGAGGCTCTCGCCCGTCACCGGCCGCAAGCACCAGCTGCGGGTGCACTGCATGGCGCTGGGCATGCCGATCGTCAACGATCCGTTCTATCCCACGCTGCTGCCGCCCGACAGCGACGACTTCGACAAGCCCTTGCAGCTGCTGGCCAAGTCGGTGGCGTTCCAGGATCCGGTGAGCGGCGAGCTGCGCCGCTTCACGAGCCCGCGCAGCCTGGCACTGCCGCCAAGGTGACGCCCCGCGGGCACGCCGCGCACTAAGCTCGTTTCCTGAAATCTTTCATTCAGGAGACACCTGCACCATGGACACCACCCAACTCTTCTCGCTGAAAGGCCGCAGCGCCTTGATCACCGGCGGCTCGCGCGGCATCGGCCGCATGATTGCCGAGGGCTTCCTGGCCCAGGGCGCGCGCGTGTACATCTCGGCCCGCAAGGCCGCAGCCTGCGACCAGGCCGCCAAGGAGCTTTCGGCCTTCGGCCATTGCGTGTCGCTGCCGGCCGACGTGTCCACGCTGGAAGGCGCGCAGGCGCTGGTCGCTGCCTATGCGAAGCATGAAGACGCGCTCGACATCTTGGTCAACAACGCGGGCGCGGCCTGGGGTGCACCGTACGACGAATTTCCCGAGAGCGGCTGGGACAAGGTGGTGGACCTGAACCTGAAGACGCCCTTCTTCCTGACCCAGGCGCTGACGCCGATGCTCAAGAAGGCGGCGGCCGACCACCTCGCGAAGGTGATCAACATTGCGTCCATCGACGGCATCTCGGTGAATCCGCAGGAGACGTACTCCTATGCCGCAAGCAAGGCCGGCCTGATCCAGCTCACGCGGCGCATGGCGCTGCGGCTGGCGCAGGAGCGAATCGTGGTGAGCGCGATCGCACCCGGCGCGTTTGCCTCGGACATGAACAAGCTCGCGCGCGACCATGGCGATGAAGTGAAGGAGCGGATTCCCGCGGGGCGCATCGGGGTGCCGGAGGACATGGCGGGGGCGGCCATTTATCTCGCCTCCCGGGCGGGGGACTATGTGATGGGGTCTACGCTGGTGGTGGATGGGGGGGTTACGCACGCGCGGTGATTTTTTTGAGGTGGGGGGCCGGGTCTCGCCCCGGCGGGCGACTCACTTTCTTTGCTTCGCTGTATGGACCGGGGACCTGGGTAACAGGTGTGCGGGGACATGGGAAACACTTTCGAGGTCGAGACGACCGAGGAAGCGGCCCATGCCCTGGCAACCGAGAGACCTGATGGACACCAAACGCGAATTCCTGGAATTGGCCTTGCAAGAAGGGGCCAACCGCCGCGAACTGTGCCGGCGCTTTGGCATCAGCCCCAAGACGGGCTATGCGCTGCTGCGCCGCCATGCGCTCCAAGGCATGAGCGATGCATGCAAGCCGCGCAGCACCCGACCGCACCACAGTCCTGGGCGCAGCAGCGCTGCGATCGAGCAAGCTGTCATCGAACTGCGCCGCCAGCACCCCCGCTGGGGTGGCCGCAAGATCGCCCAGCGCCTGAGCGATCTGGGCTTCAGCGGCGTGCCCGCGCCCAGCACCATCACCAGCATCCTGCACCGCCACGGACTGATCACCCCCGAAGCCAGCCAGGCGGCCGAGCATTGGCAACGCTTCGAGCACGCGCTCCCCAACGCCCTGTGGCAGATCGACTTCAAGGGCTACTTCGAGACGGGCGCGGGGCGCTGCCATCCGCTGACGGTGATCGACGATCACTCGCGCTTCAACCTGACGATCGCCGCGTGCTCCCAGACGAACACCACCCGCGTACAGGATCATCTGCAGCGGGTGTTCCGGCGCTACGGCTTGCCGGTACGCATCAACGCCGACAACGGCGCGCCCTGGGGCAGCCCCGCCAAGGCCGAGCACGGGCTGTCGGCGCTCAGCGTGTGGCTCATTCGTTTGGGCATTCGCATCAGCCACAGCGCGCCCTACCACCCGCAGACCAATGGCAAATTGGAGCGCTTCCATCGTTCGCTCAAGGCCGAGGTGCTCAACGGACGCAGCTTCATGGACCTGGCTCAGGCTCAGGACGCCTTCGAGCACTGGCGCAGCGTGTACAACCACGAGCGCCCGCACGAGGCGCTGGGCATGCAAACGCCAGCGACGCGCTATCAAGTGAGCCCTCGGGCCCTGCCAGCCGTGCTGGCACCGATCGAATATGGCCCTGATGACCGGGTGCTGACGGTGGGCTGGAATGGTTGGGTGCACTTCGAGGGGCGCAAGCTGCGCCTGTCCAGTGCCTTGCACAGGCTGCCCGTGGCGATGCGGCCGGACCCCAAGACAGATGGCTGCTTCGACGCCTTCTTCTGCCATCACCGCTTCATGCGGCTGGATCTGCGCAATCCMGCCACCTCAAACTGAGCGCCCAAGGTGTTTACTATGTCCCCGCACACCTGTTACCCAGGTCCCCGGTCCATACACAACTCGCTTCGCTTGTATGTTTGGGTGTCGGGGTGGAGGGACTCGCTTCGGATTCGGCCGCGGCAGCGGACCGACAGTTTTGAGATTTCTCCCGCCCCACCTTCCAACGTCGATCAGGAACTGAGCGGCGCTGCACCTGGCGGTGCAACGACCACCGATCTGAAGGCAAGCCAACGTGGCAGGTGGGCTGCACCCCGACACGACAAATTGTCCAATCGGAGGTGTTGTCATGCAAGAGCCCACCCTGTGCATCGGCGTGGATGTGTCCAAGGCCGAGCTGGTCATCGCCATGGGACCAGAGCGACGACCGTGCAGTGTCGCCAACGACGCTGTGAGTATCTCGAACTGGCTTCGAGCGATTCCGGCGCATGCGCTCATCGCCATGGAGTCCACGGGCCGCTATCACACTCTGTTGGCGCACCTGGCAAGCCAGGCCGGATTGAAGGTCTATGTGCTCAATGCGCGCGACGTCTACTTCTACGCGCGTGCCTTGGGCACCCGGGCCAAGACCGATGGCGTGGACGCCGGGGTGATTGCCCGGTATCTCGTCGAGCATCGTGCCCGGCTGCACCCCTGGCAACCTGGCAGCTCGTTGCAGCAACGGTTGCAGGATCTGCTCGCGCGCCGAGCCCAGGTGGCCACGCATCGATCGGCCTTGCGCCAGGTCTTCACAGGAATCGATACGAAGGGCATCGAGACTGCAAAACTGCAGGCGGCATTCGACGCCTTGCTGCAGTCGATGGACCAGCAGGTCCAAGCGTTGATCGCCAGCGATGCGCAGATGGCCCAGGGATGCGAGCGTCTGCGCACGATCACCGGCATCGGCCCGCAGACTTCGGCGTTGCTCGCCACGCTGCTGAGCCGCTTCGACTTCGCCAACGCAGATGCACTGGTGGCCTACAGCGGCCTGGACCCACGCCCCAACGACTCCGGCACCAAACGCGGGCGACGTCGCCTGAGCAAGAAGGGCCCACCGCTGCTGCGCCGGCAGATGTATCTGGCGGGCTTCGCCGCGAGTCACAGCAAGGCCCTCAAGCCGCTGTACCAGTCGATCCGTGCCAAGGGCTTCGCGACCACCGCGGCGCTGATGATTCTTGGGCGCAAGCTGTTGCGCGTGGCATTCGCTATCTGGAAGGGCAACGAGGTGTTCGATCCAGCTCGATTGATCCCTAAAAATGACTTGCAAAAAACATAGAACCTCAAACAAGGGCGAGCCCTGATCCGCAAAACGCTGCGCTCCTCGGCGCATACAGAGGGGAGGGCAAACCACWCGGGCCTTTGCTTCGCTCGKCCACCAAGCCACCGCGGCGCGCAGCGCCGCGGTGGTTGGGATTGGATTGGGCCGTTGGTATTGGCTGTTGGTATTGGGGCCGAGCGAAGCGAAGGCTGCCCGTTCCCACCCCTTCTGTATGCGCCGAGGAGCGCAGATGGAGGCGGGATCAGGGCCGCAGCTGTCTGAGCGAAGCGAGTTCTGCGGACCCCCGCCGTAATCGAGCACCGCAGGTTGCCCGYAGCGAAGCGRAGGGACGCAGACAGTAGGGGTCGCCTTTCTTTGCTTACTTTCTTTGGCGAAGCGAAGCAAAGAAAGTGAGTCGCCCGCCGGGGCGAGACCCGGCCCCGGAACTCCAAAAAACCTACCCCCGAAACCTCTTCCGAGTCAAAGCCAACGCCACCCAAAAAGAAACAACCCCATAAACCACCAGCACCCCCGCATGCACCCACCACCCGCCAGGCCATTGATCCATGAACAGCGGCCGCACCAGCGCCACCGCATTGGTCAGCGGCAGCCACGCCGCCACGGCCCTCACGGCGGAAGGCAGCTGCTCCAGCGGAAAGAACACGCCGCTCAAGAACATCATCGGCGTCATGAACAGCGTGAAGTAATAAGTGAAGAAGTCGTACCCCTTCGCGAGCGCATTGAAGATCAGCGCAATCGACGAGAAGGTGATCCCCGCGCCGATCAGCACCATCCACGCGACGATCAGCTTGGGGCTGTGGCTGATGCCCAGCCCGAGCATCACGAACAGGATCGCGGTCACGGTGAAGATCGACTTGAACGCGGCCCACAGCATCTCGGCCAGCACGATGTCGTCCAGGCCGACCGGCGCGTTCATGATGCCGTCCCAAGTCTTCTGCACATGCATGCGCGAGAACGCCGAATACAGCGCCTCGAAGCTCGCGGCATTCATCGCGCTCATGC
>NZ_JBFTPJ010000278.1:0-6286 GCF_056398445.1 Variovorax sp. 01T439_2 | reverse complement strand
GGCGAGCACGACGATGTCCGACGGCTCCGTGTTCACAGTCGGCGGTTCGTGGAACGGCGGGCAGGGCGGCAAGTACGGCGAGGTGTGGTCGGCCGCCACCAAGACCTGGCGCACGCTGTCCGACGTACCGGCCAACATGCCCGATGCGAGCAATGTCTCGGACCCACCGCTGGCCGGCCCGGACGCGGCCGGGGTCTACCGGGGCGACAACCACATGTGGCTGTTCGGCGCCGCCAACGGCTGGGTATTCCACGCCGGGCCTGCTGCCGCAATGCATTGGATCGACACGCGCGGCAGCGGCGCCATCCTGCAGGCCGGGCTACGCAGCGACGACCCCTATGCCATCACCGCCAGCGCCGTGATGTACGACATCGGCAAGATCCTCAAGCTCGGCGGCGCGCCCAACCACGACAGCGGCGACGCCTTCAAGACCGCCTACATCATCGACATCAGCGCTGGCGCGCCGGCGGCGCCCACGGTGCGCAAGCTTTCGCCGATGGCCTATGCCCGAACCTTCGTCAACAGCGTGGTGCTGCCGAACGGCGAGGTGTTCGTGATAGGCGGACAGACGCAGCCCGTTCCGTTTTCCGACTCCTACAGTGTGCTGGCGGCCGAGCTGTGGAGCCCGGTGCTGGAGAGCTTCATCACGGTGCCGCCGATGCAGAAACCGCGCAACTATCACAGCGTGGCCCTTCTGCTGCTGGACGGACGCGTGCTGGCGGGCGGCGGCGGGCTGTGCGACTGTGCGGGCGACCACCCGGATGCGGAGATCTACACGCCACCGTACCTGCTGGCGAGCGACGGTTCGCCGGCGTCCCGCCCGGCCATCACGGCCGCGCCGGCCAGCGCCACATGGGGGAGCCAGATCACCGTGGCGACCGACCGCGCGGCGGCCCAGTTTGCGCTGGTGCGCATGGCATCGGCCACTCACTCGGTCAACACCGATCAGCGCCGCATCCCGCTGTCATTCACGGGCACGGCAGGCAGCTACCAGCTGGGCATTCCGACCGATCACGGGACCGTGCTGCCGGGCAACTACATGCTGTTCGCACTCGACAGCAGCGGCGTGCCGAGCGTGGCGCGCACCATCAACATCCGGTAGCGGCCCGGCGCTTCGCGAAGCCGAGGCTTTCGATGATGATGATGCTGGTACTCGCGCTCGGAACCGCTCTGGCCGTTGGTCCGGAGCGGTCCGCAAAGCCGGAAGCCGCCGTGCCTTCCTCCGTGGCGCGTGGCGCCCGCCTGTTCGACGGCACCGAGCCGCTCGCCGGCACGCTGTCCGGCCACAGCGCGCCGCTGCCGGGCGCAGCGACGCGCTGCATCCAGTGCCACGCGGGCCCCGGCAAGTCCACTGCCGCTGTCTCCGGTTTCGCGCCGCTGCTCGACCGGCGCCAATTGCGCGAAATCCTCCCGCGCCGCGGCGGCCCRCCTGTCGCGTACGAGCGCACATCCTTCTGCCGCACGCTGCGCACCGGCATCGACCCGGCCCATGTCACGCTGCCCCGAGCCATGCCGCGCTTCGATGCCGACGAAGACCAGTGCGCGGCGTTGTGGGACTACCTGACGCAAGCCCTTTCTCAATGAACCCAATGAACGCGCGGGGCCCCTTCATATCCTCGCGGGTTGCATCCCGCGGGCGCCGGCGCCTGCTTGCCGCCGGTGCACTGGCGTGGCTGGGTGTGCCTGCGGCGCGCGCAAACACCAGCATCGGACCGGTGCTGCCGGCGGTGTCGGTTCCGGCCCTGCCGCTGCGGCGCCACGACGGCGCCACACCGATGCTTGCGGCGCAGTTACGAGGCGCCCCAACCGCCGTTCAATTGATGTTTACCGGATGCAGCACGGTCTGCCCGATCCAGGGAGCCTTGTTCTCGACGCTGCAGGCGGCATTGCTGTCGGAGCGCTACACGGCGGTGCGCCTGCTGTCGCTGAGCATCGACCCGCTGGCCGACGACCCTGTGGCACTGAGCGCCTGGTTGCGGCGCTTCGGCGCAAGGCCAACGTGGAGCGCGGCGGCGCCAGCCCCCGAGGCGCTTGAGTCGATGTTCTCGCTGTTCACGGGAGGCGCGGCAGCGGGCGACCGCCATACCGGCCAGGTTTATCTGTTCGATCGTCAGGCCCGGCTGGTCTGGCGAACCAGCGAGTTGCCGCCGGCCGAAGAGGTCATGGCCGGACTGCGGCAGATGGGCTAGCTGGATGCGGCGGCTGAGGACTCAGCGCCGGTGAGGTGGCTGCCTGCCATGCCTCGTATCTTTGATGTTAGGTTGACGAGCCTTACCCCTGGCACTGACTACGCAGTTAGGGCTGCTTGGTTCCCCACCTGACCCGGTTGGCCACTTCACCATGCAGGGAGGCCCGTCAGCACGTATTGTAACCCCCCAGGCTGCGCGCACTTCGTGTCGCTTCGCCCACCCCCCTGCTGGGGGCGACACCAGAGGCCCGGCGAAGCCGGTTCCTCGGTGTCCCACGAAAAGTCAGGTCTTTTTTTGATCGGGGGGTGAAGGCGAGGCCGGTGCAGCGCCTTTTAGAATGCCCGCAATGTCTTATCTCGTGCTCGCTCGCAAGTTCCGTCCGAAAACCTTCGGTGAGATGGTTGGCCAGGGGCATGTGGTGCAGGCGCTCGAGAACGCGTTGACCACGCAGCGCCTGCATCACGCCTATCTTTTCACCGGGACGCGGGGCGTGGGCAAGACCACCGTCTCACGCATCCTGGCCAAGTCGCTCAATTGCCAGGGCCCGGACGGGCAGGGCGGCATCACGGCCACGCCTTGCGGGGTGTGCCAGGCCTGCAAGGACATCGATTCGGGCCGCTTCGTCGACTACACCGAGCTCGACGCGGCATCGAACCGCGGCGTGGACGAGGTGCAGTCGCTGCTCGAGCAGGCGGTCTACAAGCCGGTGCAGGGGCGCTTCAAGGTCTTCATGATCGACGAAGTGCACATGCTCACCAACACCGCGTTCAACGCGATGCTGAAGACGCTCGAGGAGCCGCCGGAATACCTCAAGTTCGTTCTGGCCACCACCGATCCGCAGAAGGTCCCGGTCACGGTGCTGTCGCGCTGCCTGCAGTTCAACCTGCGGCCGATGGCGCCCGAGACGGTGCTGGAGCACCTCACGGGCGTGCTGCAGGCCGAACAGGTGCCGGCCGAGCCGCAGGCGCTGCGCCTGCTGGCGCGTGCGGCACGCGGCTCGATGCGCGACGCGCTGTCGCTCACCGACCAGGCCATCGCCTTCGGCAACGGCGAACTGCTCGAAGCCGGCGTGCGCCAGATGCTCGGCAGCGTGGACCGTGGCCATGTGTTCAAGCTGATCGAGGCGCTGGCGCTGGGCGATGGCAGGACGGTGGTCGACACCTCCGAGGCGCTGCGGCGCGACGGCATGTCCGCCGCGTCCACGCTGGAAGAAATGACCGCGGTGCTGCAGGCCATGGCCGTGCTGCAGGCGGTGCCGTCGCGGGCGGAATCGGCCGATTCGGCCACCGATCCCGACGCGGCCGATACGGCGCGCCTCGCGTCGCTGATGCCGGCCGACGAAACGCAGCTGCTCTACAGCCTGTGCCTGCACGGGCGCAGCGAGCTGGGGCTGGCGCCCGACGAGTACGCGGCGCTGACCATGGTGCTGCTCAGGCTCCTGGCCTTCAAGCCTTCCAACGCGGCCGCTTCTTCGGCCTCCGCGGAAAAAAAAACTCTGAATGAAGCCGCCCGGGCGGCTTCGGTCCCTGCGCCCGTAGCGCCGGCTCATCAAGACACGGCGGCGATCGTCGCGCCGCCAGCGTCGATTTCCGTCGCTGCGCCGGTGCCTCCTCGATCCAATCCGGCGCCGGCCGGCCAGCGCCTGGCCGTGGTCAACGAGCCCGTGCGGCCAAACGGGCCCAGGCCTTCCGCAGAAATTGAGCCCTCGCCGGCTGCCGAGGCGCCCCGGGTGCTTGCCGTTCCCATGCGCGTGCAGCCGCCGCCGAGCCAGCGCGACGCGCCGCGCCCCGATGAGCAGCGCGGCCCGGCACCGCCCATTCCGCCGAGCGAGGACGGCGACTTCTGGCACGCCAYGGTCACGCAGATGATCGCGGCCGAGAGCATCAACGCCCTCGCGCGCGAACTCGCGCTGCAGTCGCAGCTGGTGGCGCGCGACGTCGACCAGTGGATACTTCGCGTCGAGCGCGAGCTGCTCAACCAGCCTTCGGCCCGCGAGAAGCTCACGGATGCACTGGCCGCGCTGGGTCACGGCGTGAAGCTCGCCATCGAGATCGGCGCCGTGGTCGACAGCCCCGCGCGCCGCAACAAGCAGGCGGCCGACGAGCGCCAGCGCGTGGCCGAGGAGGCCATCCGCAGCGATCCCGAAGTGCAGATGCTGATGCGCGAATTCGATGCGAAGATCGTGCCTGGAACACTCAAGCCCGCCTGACGGAACGCCACTGAAAAACCGTGCCGGCTCCTGCGGCATTCGGCATCGGCCGCCATCTCTCTTATCCTTCCCCCATTCCAACCAATCAGGACCAACGATGTTCAACAAAGGACAACTGGCCGGCCTCATGAAGCAGGCGCAGGCAATGCAGGACAACCTCAAGAAGGCCCAGGAAGAACTGGCCACCATCGAGGTCGAAGGCGAGTCGGGCGCGGGCCTCGTGAAGGTCGTGATGACCTGCAAGCACGACGTCAAGCGCATCACCATCGACCCGAGCCTCCTGGCCGACGACAAGGACATGCTCGAAGACCTGGTGGCCGCCGCCTTCAATGCCGCGGTGCGCAAAGCCGAGGAAACCAGCGAGCAGAAGATGGGCAAGCTCACCGCAGGCATGCCGGGCCTCCCGCCCGGCATGAAGCTGCCGTTCTGAGCCATTGATGGCCGACGCCAGTTCGCTCGATGCGCTGGTCGATGCGCTGCGCCGCCTGCCCGGCGTCGGCGTCAAGTCGGCCTCGCGCATGGCCTTCCACTTGCTGCAGCATGACCGCGAGGGCGCGCAGCTGCTTGCGCGCGCGCTGCAGCAGGCGGCCGGCAACGTGCGGCATTGCGAACGCTGCAACACCTTCACCGAAGCACCGGTCTGCAGCGTGTGCCTCGACACGCGCCGCGACGCAAGCAAGCTCTGCGTGGTCGAGACGCCGGCCGACCAGGCCGCGCTCGAACGCACCGGGGCCTTCCGCGGCTACTACTTCGTGCTGATGGGCAAGCTCAGTCCGCTCGACGGCATCGGACCCAAGGACATCGGCCTGCAGAAACTCTTCGACCGCGCACTGGACGGCACCGTGAGCGAGGTCATCCTGGCCACCAACTTCACGGCGGAGGGCGAAGCCACCGCGCACGTGATCGGCGAAGCGCTCCGGCAGCGCGGCCTCAACGTGACGCGCCTCGCGCGCGGCGTGCCTGCCGGCAGCGAGCTCGAATACGTGGATCTCGGCACCATCGCGCATGCCCTGGTGGACCGCCGATAGCGCGCGGCGTTCGTTCGCTGCGCCAGCTCTCCATCGAACGTAGACAACCCGCATGACTCTTTCCTTGCTCACCGTCGCCTACTGGTGCGTGTTCATCGCCTGCGGCCTGCCGTATCTCGCGGCATGGATCGCCAAGGCCGGCAGTTTCGGTCCGCGCGACAACGTGCAGCCGCGCGACTGGGCCGCAAAGCAGAGCGGTTGGCGCGCGCGCGCCAACAGCGCGCAGGCCAACAGCTTCGAAGGCCTTCCGTTCTTCATCGGCGCGGTGATCATTGCGCACCAGCTCGGCGCCAATCAGGCGCGGCTCGACATGCTGGCGGCGGCCTATGTCGTACTGCGTGCGATCTATATCGCGGTCTATATCAAGGGCATCGGCTCCGTGCGCAGTGCGGTATGGGCGCTCGGTTTCGTGGTCAATATCGCGATCCTTTTTATCGCGCGCTAAGAGCGATAAAAGCCTCTGCGCCAGTGCGCAGCAGGCCATTCGGCACAGGCCTCGTGGAGGCCTTCATGCTTACGTGGAAACCCGCACGGGATGACCCCGATGCAGGTAACGGGGGCGCACCCCTAAGCTCGATTCAGTCCACCAGAATCAAGCGCCCGCAGGATTGCTCCATGCTCCACCGCAGAACCCTCATGACAGTCTCCGCAGTCGCTGCGGCAACCATTGCGTTGCCGCGGGTCTTTGCGCAAGCCAAGCTCGAGAAGACGAAGATTTCCATTGCAGTGGGCGGCAAGGCGGCGTTCTACTATTTGCCGCTCACCATCTCCGAACAGCTCGGCTACTTCAAGGCCGAAGGCCTCGACGTCGAGATCTCCGATTTCGCAGGCGGCGCACGCGCGCTGCAGGCCGTGGTGGG
>NZ_JBFTPJ010000277.1:0-10968 GCF_056398445.1 Variovorax sp. 01T439_2 | reverse complement strand
GAGCTGGTGCAGGAGTCGCGTGCGGTGCTCCAGCCCGCCGGCGCGAACCTGGACCCGCGCACACTCCGGCACCTGTTCACGATACGGGCCAACGACGGCTTCATCGAGGGCTTCGCGCCTCGGCTGGTGGCCCGCGCCGCGCACGAGGCGCCTGGCGTGCGCCTGCGTTTCGCGCCCAAGCCCGACAAGGATGTCCGGCCCCTGCGCGAGGGGCTGCTCGATCTGGACATCGGCGTTCTCGGCGAGTCGGGCCCGGAGGTCCGCGTCCAGGCGCTCTTTCGCGATCGCTTCATTGCGGTGGTGCGCGATGGCCATCCCCTGCTCGCCGGACCTGAAATCACGGCCGAGCGCTACGCGGCCTGCGACCACGTGGTCACTTCACGCCATGGCCGGACCGTGGGACCGGCGGACGACGCACTCGCGGCGATGGGCCTGGTGCGCAACACCGCGGTCGTGGTGCCCAGCTTCGGCACTGCCTTGTCGATAGCGGCCGCGACCGACCTGGTTGCATTGATACCGTCCTCCTACTTCGAACACCTGAGGGCGCGCGGCACGCTGCGCTCGTTCCCGCTGCCGATGCCGACCGAGCAGATCACCGTGTCGCAGATGTGGCACCCGCGCCTGGACCGCGATCCTGCGCATCAGTGGCTGCGCGGGTTGGTGCTGGAGGTTTGCCGGCCGCTGAACGAGCGGACAAGCGCGCCGTGAATGCGCGGCTCCGCGGGACCGTCACAGCGACAGCGGCAGTCCCAGGTGCCGCTCGTAGACCATGTCCCRGTGCCGCAGCAGTACATCGTCCAGCGCTGCGTCGGTCACCGGCTCGCAGAACTCGAAGGCCCGGCGCGTCGTGGGGTCCATCCCGCAGATGGCGTGCGGCAACGGACGCATCAGCGCCAGCGCGGTCGCGCTGTAGATGTCCACTGCGCTAAGACTTGCGCCGATGTAGTAATCGCTGCCGGCCGCCTGCTGCGCCTTCAGGCGCGCCGCCAGCATCTTCAGCACAGCCACCACACGCGCGGGGGCACTCGCGCCCGCCTGTGGACTGAAGCCGTACTTCTTGCCGATGTATGCCGCGGCCGGCGCAGCGAAACCGCCCTCTCCTGCGAGGCCGGCCTGCACCAGTTGCAGGCGGCGCGACCAGGCCAGCCCCTGCTCGCCGCAGATCTCGTGGGCCAGGCCGAACATCAGCGCCCGCTCAGCCGCATCGGCCGGCAGCAGCGAAGGCTGCGGCGCGAGCCGCTCGCACAAAAGCAGGATGTCCGCCCAGCCCGAGCGCGGCGCCTCGTTGTTGTAGAAGGCCACGGGCGCGTTGCGCTGGCCGGCCCAGGCCTTGAGTTGCGGACTGTCGTAGGCCAGGCGCACCGCTTTCCACGGAATGCCTTTCACATGCAGGATGCCCTTGGCCGCCTCGGACCAGGGGCTGGGAATGTGGCCGACAACCACCATGTGCAGGCCGGTGCCGGCAATGGCTTCCTCAACGCTGATGTATTCGATGCTCATGCGCGCATTCTGCGCGATGCCCATGGCCTCGAACGAGGGTTCGTCGGGATGCCGCCGGCGCTAAACTGAAGCTCCCTTCTTCTTGCAGGAGACGACTTCATGGCCCGATTGCTCGTGCGCAGCTTCGGCGTTTCGCTCGACGGCTTCGCCGCCGGCCCGGACCAGAGCCTGGAGCACCCGCTGGGCGTTCGCGGTCCCGAACTCATGGACTGGTTCTTTCCCACGCGCGTCTGGCAGCAGATGCAAAAGACGGGCGAGGCCAACGGCGAGACCGGCATCGACAACGGGATGGCCGAACAAGGCTTTGCCGAGATGGGTGCCTGGATCCTCGGGCGCAACATGTTCGGGCCGGTGCGCGGTCCCTGGCCCGATGAAAGCTGGAAAGGCTGGTGGGGCGACGAGCCTCCCTATCACGTGCCGGTCTTCGTGCTCACCCACCATGCCCGCGCGCCGCTGAAGATGCAGGGCGGCACCACCTTCCACTTCGTCACCGGCGGCATCCACGAAGCGCTCGCGCTGGCAAAGGCCGCCGCTGGCGCGCGCGACGTGCGCGTGGGCGGCGGCGTGGCGACGGTGCGCGAATACCTGAAGGCCGGGCTGATCGACGAGTTGCACCTGGCCGTGCGTCCGGTGCTGCTGGGCAAGGGCGAGGCGCTGTTCGCAGGCCTGGACCTGCCGGCGCTCGGCTACCGCTGCGAACGGCAGGTGGCAGGCGAGAGGGCCACGCATGTGTTCCTGCGACGTAGCGCGCCTTGACGGGCATGCTCACGGCGCCGATGCGATGCCGAGTGCCCCGTCCAGTTCCTCGTCAGACACGAACTGGCCTGCCAAGGCCTGCCGCAGGCCGGTGATGGCGTCCTCGGCCAGCACGAGGCTGGCGTGCTCCGACTCGAGGGCATGGTAGTAGTCGAGCCGGCGTGCATCGACCAAGGCAAAGTAGCTCGCGCCGTTCTTGGTCAGCACCTTCTCCGCGCCGCCGCGGACCACATCTTCGGCCAGTTCAGTGAGCCGGACGCGCGCTTCGCTGATGGGAACAATGTCTGGTGCTCTCAATGGCATATTGCGGTATCCATTAAGGTTTGTATTCGCGTCAGTCTAACGTCCAAGCCTGCAACCGCAATCGCCCATTCACGCAAGCCCCATCGCCTCCACCTCGACCTTGAACCCGAAGTGCAGCGCCCCGGTCGGCACGATGGCCCTGGCCGGGCGCGAGGGTCCGGCCCACTGCGCATAGATCCTGTCGAACGCGGGCCAGTTGGCGATGTCGTCGAGATAGACCCTTACCTGCAGCAGCTTGTCGATGCCCGAACCCGCGGCGAGCAAGGCGGCCTGCACGTTCGCCAGCGTCTGCGCCACCTGGGCTTCGAACGCCGCATCCACCAGGCGCTCGCCTTCCGGCGTGATCGGCAGTTGCCCGGCAATGAAGACCAGGCCGCCGCCGACTGCGGCATGGCTGTAGTGGCCGCCCGGCCTGGCCAGCGCGGGCACTGCGACATGGACCGGGCCCGACATGTTGTTGGACTCGGCAGCGTTCTCACCAGCCATGGAAACGCTCCCAGGTTTGCACTGTGCCGTCCGCGGCCAGTGCCTGGTAGGCGGGAAACTGCGCGCCGGTGGCGCAGGCATGGTTGGGCAATATGCGCAGCCGGGTTCCGGCCGGGAAGCGCGCCACGATGTCCGGGTCCGCAGTGCCCTCGCGCGAGAGGATGCCGTGCTCCTGGTTGACGGCCGACAGCAGGTAGCCCTCGATGGGCAMGCCGTCCACGGTGCACACCTGGCCATAGCCGTAGTCGCGCTGCTGCTTGCCCGTGCCCCGGTCGCGGCTCATGGCCATCCAGCCGGCATCGACGATGGCCCAGCCCTTGTCGGCCTGGTGCCCGATGACGGTGGTGAGCACGCTCAGCGCAATGTCTTCTGTGCGGCAGACGCCCACGTTGCGCATCACCAGGTCGAAGAAGACATAGACCCCGGCGCGCAGCTCGGTGACGCCTTCCAGCGATGCTGCTTCCAGCGCCGTGGGCGTGGAGCCTACCGACACGATGGGGCACGGCAGGCCGGCGGCGCGCAGGCGCTGCGCGGCCTGCACGCAGCCCGCACGTTCCTGCTCGGCCAGGGCGGCCAGGGCCTGGGGCGTGTGCAGTTCGTAGCTGGAGCCCGCATGCGTGAGAACGCCGGCCAGGCGCATGCCGCCCTCGTGCAGCACGCGGCCGACGTCGAGCAGCAGGTCCTCGCCCGGCTTGATGCCGGAGCGGTGGCCGTCGGTGTCGATCTCGACGAGTACCTCGAAGGCGTGGCCATGTGCGCGGCCGTATTCGGCGATGGCCCGCGCGCCTTCGACGCTGTCGGTCAGGATCTGCAGCGCGCAGCCGCGCTGGCACAGGTCCAGCGCATGCGCGAGCCGGTGCGGCGCCATGCCGACGGCATAGAGGATGTCGGTCACGCCGCGGGCGAAGAACTGGTCGGCCTCCTTCAGCGTCGACACCGTGATGCCCGCCGCGCCGGCGGCAAGCTGGGCCGCGACCACATCGGCGCACTTGCTGGTCTTCACGTGCGGGCGAAAGCGCACGCCCAGCGCGTCGGCCTGCTGCTGCATGCGCGCGATGTTCCGCTGCATGCGCGGAAGCGCCACGATGGCGGCGGGGGTGTCGATGTCGGCAAGATTTGGGAAGTTGTTCTGCATGTTGTTCATTTCGGATCAGTCCAGGTATTGGCCCTTGGCCTTGAGGGCCGGCACGTCGTCGCGGATGCCGCGCGCAATGAGCGCGGCGACGGCGGCGGGCGTTGCATCGGCGGGTGCGGGCAGGTCGACGCCCAGCCCCTCCATCTGCTTGCGCAGCGCCGGATCGGCCACCGCCTGCTGCAGCGCGCCGGTCAGCCTGGCGAGCACGGGCTGCGGCGTGCCGCGCGGGGCGAAGAAGGCATTCCAGGAACGCACGTCCAGCGCATGGCCGCCTTCTGCCGCGGTGGCTGCACGCGGCAGCTGCGCGAGGCGCGTGCCCGACAGCACGGCGATGGCCTTGATGCGCCCGCCGGCGATCTGCGGCAGTGCGGTGGTGGTCTGGTCGCACATGAAATCGGTCTGCCCGCCCATCAGGTCGTTGACCGCCGGCGCCACGCCCTTGTAGGGCACGTGCGTGGCGTTCTGGCCGAGGGAAGACAGCAACAGCACGCAGCCGTGCCGATGGGCGCGAAATCGGCAACGGGGTCATAGGCCAGCTTCTTGTACAGCGCGAGGTTGGCCACATGCGTGCCGATGCCTCCGAACGAGATCGTGTAGCCATCGGCGGCGGCCTTGGTCGCCTTCGTCAGGCCGATGACGCCGTTCGCGCCGCCGAGGTTCTCGATGACGATGGGCTGGCCCAGCGGCGCAGCCATCTTCTGCGCGACGGCGCGCGCCAGTGCATCGCTGGGACCGCCTGCGGGGAAAGGAACGATCAGCGTGACGGGGCGATTCGGAAACGGCTGGGCGAAAGCACCGGGCGCGGCCAGCAAGCCGGCACTGAGGACAGCAAGGCTGCCGGCCAGGCGAAGGGAGTGGATCATGGGCAGGTCCTGGAGTGGTGGGTTGGATCAGGAAGCGGCCGGTCGGAAGCCGCGCAGCCATGGCAGCGCGCCATCGAGCGTGGGCGACTCGACCTCCGCCAGCGGCGCGCCTTCGGGCCGGGCGAGGCCGACGCGGTTGTGCCAGTAGGTGCGCAGGCCGACGCTGGCGGTGCCGAACATGTCGTAGCCTGACCCGGCAACGAAGGCCGCCTCGGCCGGCTGCACGTCCAGCCGCTCCAGGGCCAGCCGGTAGGGCCTGGGATCGGGCTTGTAGAAGCCCGCCTCCTCGGAGGTCACGACCACGTCCCAGTCGATTCCCAGGCGTTCGGCGGCGCGTTGGCCCAGGCGCCGCGAGCAGTTGGTCACCACGGCCAGCTTGCAGTGGGGCTGCAGCGCCCGCAGCAGTTCGGTGGCGCCGCTCCATGCGGGCAGCTCGTCCCAATGGTCGTCCAGCGACTGCGGGGCGCTCGCGGGCAACCCCACGGTGGCCGCGGCCTGCCGTACCAGGTCTTCGTACGGCACGTAGGCGCCGCAGCCATAGGTCAGCCGCAGGTATTCGGCGCGCCAGCTGCGGCCCATCTGCTCGGAGCCGGCAGCCGCGTTCCAGACGGTCCACGAATCGAGCAGCGCAGTGAGCAGGTCGAACAGCACGGCCCGGGGATAGCGCCCGGCCGCGGCATTGGGGGTCGAAGTGTTTTGCATGGCGCTCACTTTAGGTGCGCCAAGGTATCTTCGAGCTTCACTCTTGCGTCATCAATAGTTAAGCTCAGCTGAATGATGCAGATCGAAGACCTTCGCCTGGCTGCCGCGCTGCTGCGCGAGAGCTCGCTCAGCGCGGCCGCGCGCTCGCTCGGTGTCACGCCGCCCGCGCTGTCGATGCGCCTGCGCAAGCTCGAGGCCTCGCTGGGCCTGGTGCTGGCCAACCGCACGTCGCGCAAGCTGCACCTGACCTCGGAAGGCGAACGCTTCGGGCGCGAGGCCTATGAACTTTTGCTGAAGTTCGACGGCCTGCGCGAATCCCTGCAGCGCGACGACCGGCGCCTGAGCGGAACGCTGCGCGTGGCCGCGTCCTTCGGCTATGGCCGCACGCATGTCGCGCCGTGGCTGTCCCGTTTCTCCCGCCTGCATCCGGCCCTGCGGCTGCAGCTGGACCTGCGTGAAACGCCGTGGCCCGACAAGCACGATTCCGACGCGGTGGTGCACGTGGGCGCGGTGCGCGACTCGTCCTGGGTGGCGCACCCGCTCGCCTCCAACGAACGCTGGCTGTGCGCGAGCCCCGGCTACCTGCGCGAGCACGGCACGCCCCGCAACCCGGCGGACCTGGCCTACCACGCCTGCATCTGCATCCGCGAGAACGATGAAGACGTGACGCTGTGGCACATGCGGCCCGCGGGCAGCGGCGCCCGCAAGGGCGAGACGCTGCGCATCAACCCGGCCTTCGTCAGCAACGACGGCAGCGTGGCGCGCCAGTGGGCCGAGGATGGCCTGGGCATCGTGCTGCGCTCCCAATGGGATGCCGCCGAAGCGCTGGCCGCCGGCCGCCTCGAGCGCGTGATGGCGGACTGGGAATTTGGCGCCGCCCCGGTGGTGGTGCTGGTCCCCACGCGCAAGGGGCGCAGCGCGCGGGTGCAGGCGCTGGTCAGCTTCCTGGTGGAAGCGGCGGGGGCAGCGGGCCGGCCGAGCGCTGGGTGATGGAAAGAGGCCGGCCTTCGAGTGCGTCCTCTGCAGGCCCGGGCGGCGCCACCGATGCGCCTTCGATGCCGTGCCTGTTCAGCGCATCGGCCACGAAGCCGGACGCCTTCATCTCTTCCACGAAAACCCGCAATGCACGCGCCGCGTCCGCGCCCCGGGTCTTGGGTGTTCCCATGGCCTGCCGGATCACCATGAAGCGGCCAGGCAGCTGGCGAAGGCCGGCGTGCACGCGGCTGTCCGATTCGAGTTGCTGCCTCACGCCAGCAGCCACATCCAGGTTCTGCTCGAGGAAGGTCTGGACCACGGTGGGCGAAGTCGGTGCCCGCACGATCTGCGCATGCTTGAGTTCGCGCGTCAGGTAGAGGTCGTAGGCGCTTCCCTTGCCGACCGCGACCGCGGTTCCTTCGCGGTCGACCTCGTCGTTGTGCTGCAAAGGCGAACGCTCGCGGACGAGATAGCTGCCCTCGATCAGCACGTACGCCTCGGTGAACGCGATCTGCGCGCCGCGCACCGGGTCGATCGCAAAGAAGCCGATGTCGGCCTGCTCGTTGGCCACCGCTTCGACCGACTTTCCCGCGGCATCGAAGACCACCAGTTCCAGCGCGACGCCAAGGCGTTTCGCAAAGGCGCATGCCAGGTCCACCGAAACGCCGGCGGGCGCGCCGGTTGTCTTGTCCGCATGGGCGAGGATCGGGTTCCCGAGGTTGATGGAGGCGCGCAATGCGCCGGTGGGTGCGAACGCCCGGACGATGGCGGAATCGATGGTCATGGAGCTAGGTCTTGAGGATGCTGCTGATCTTCGCGAGATTGCGCAGCGTGCTGGAAAGGTGCTGGTGCATGGCCTTCGACGCTTCGTCGTTGCGGCCKCGCTCGAGCAGGTCGAGCAGGTGCAGGTGCTGCTGGCAGTGTTCCTTGTAGCGGCTGCGGTCCTGCATCGAGCGGTACGACAGCAGCCGGCGCACGCGGTTGACGCGCCGGATGGTGTCGATGAAGAACGCGTTGCCCGAGCCCTCGACCAGCGATTCGTGGAAGCGCACGCCGCGGTCGTGCAGCTGATCGGCGGTGTCGGTTTCGATGCCGCCTTCGAGCAAATGCTTTTCCGCTGCGCGGCAGCGCGCGATCACCTGGGGCGATAGGTGGTAGTTGGGCTCGAGCAGCGCGGCGGGCTCGAGCGCAAGGCGCAGCCGATACGACTGCAGCAGGCTGTCGGCGGTGGTCAGCATCGACGAAAACACCCAGCCGTAGCCCGGCTTCTTCTCGGCCCAGCCTTCATTGGCAATGCGACTGAGCACGCCATTCAGCTGCACGGGGGTGAGGCCGTAGCGTTGCTTCAGGAGCGCCTCGGGAAACTCATCGGGCAGCAGCCCCCTCAATCGATCGTCTGCGATGCGAAAGTACACCTCGGTCACAACGTCGGATTCTTCGAGTCCCAACTCGCCGGCGAGTGCCCTCGCCTCATTCTCGATGGGCTTCACCAGAAAGTAGCCCCGATTGGGCTGGCGCATGAGCACGCCCTTCTCGGCCAGCAGCGACAGCGCTTCGTTCACGGGAGAGCGCGACACCCGCAGTCGGTCAGCCAGAAGCTGCGCCGGCAGATGAGTGCCAGCCGGCATGGCGTCTGCCTGGATGAGGTCGAGAATTTGCGAGGGAATGGATTGATCGGTCCGCATAGGGGCGGATTCTCCAGCGATTCCGGTTATCTACGCGGCAGGCAGGGCTGCCGCGCCATGCTTCTTCATCATTTTTTGCAGGGTTGACGGAATGACGCCACCAGCCTGCAGAAGCTCGACCTCCAGCTTCGTCTCGACCGCCGCCACCACATCGAAGCACTCCGTGCGGCCACCGGCGCGGCGCAGCGTGACGGCAACAGGGCCGCGCGGGCGGATATTTTCGGGCTGCGCATCGACCTCGATGCAATCGCCMGGAGCCAGCCCGAGCGTGACAGGCGTCATGCCCGCAGGCAAGCGCAGTGGCAGCACGCCCATGCCGATCAGGTTGGAACGATGAATGCGCTCGAAGCTGTTGGCCAGCACAGCGCGAATACCCAGCAGCCGCTGGCCCTTGGCGGCCCAGTCGCGCGATGAGCCGGTGCCGTATCGCTCGCCCGCGACCAGCACGACCGAATCGCCCGATGCGCGATAGCGCTGCGCGGCCTCCCAGAGCGGCACCACCTCGCCGGTGGGCACGTGCAGCGTGTGTGCCACAGGGGCGCCAGGCGCCAGGAGGTTCTTCAGCGTCTTGCTGTGGAAGGCTGCCCGCACCATCACCTCCCAGTTGCCCCGCCGCGAGGCGAATACGTTCAGGTCGTCGCGGTCGTCGCCGCGCGCCACGAGGAAGTCGGCCACCAGGCTGTCCTTGGGAATCGCGCTGGCCGGCGAGATGTGGTCGGTCGTGATGTCGTCGCCCACCACGAGGAGCGGGTACGCGCTGTAGCGGCCGAGCATGCTGCCTTCCGACAAGGCGGCGAACGGGGGGCGGCGCAGCGCGGTGGAGGCGCGGTTCCAGGGGTAGAGCTCGGTGTCCGGTGCGGCGAGCGCATGCCACAGGGGGTTGCCGGTGGCGATGGCAAAGGCGCGCGGGTAATCCGACGGATCTTGCGAACGCGCGAGCGCAATTTCGATCTCTTCGGCCGAAGGCCACAGGTCCCGCAGATAAACCGGTTTGCCCTTGGCGGTGATCTGCACAGGGTCCACGCGCAAGTCCCGCTCCGCGTCTCCCGCCAGCGCGAAAGCGATGACCAGCGGCGGCGACATCAGAAAGCCAAGGTCGAGGTCGGGGTGAACCCGTCCCGGAAAGTTGCGGTTGCCCGACAGCGCCGCGACCGGATGGATCGCACCTCTGCCCATCGCGTCGTGAATCACCCTGGGCAGCTGACCCGAGTTGCCGATGCACGTCGTGCAGCCGTAGCCCACGATGTCGAAGCCAACCGCCGAGAGGTCGGTCGTGAGGCCGGCGCGCTCCAGGTAGGCCGCTGCCGCGGGCGAGCCCGGCCCGAGCGATGTCTTGACCCAGTGCGGCACCTTCAGGCCGAGCGCGCGCGCCCTGCGCGCGACGAGGCCGGCGGCAACCAGCAAGCGCGGGTCGGAAGTGTTGGTGCAACTCGTGATGGCTGCAATGGCAACCGGGTATCGGGGCATTTGGGTATCGACAGCCTTCGGCTCGAAGGCGAGCGCGGCCAGGGCCGAGGCGGCATCGCCATACCCCAACAGGTCTTGCGGGCGACGCGGGCCCGCGATGTGCATGTCGACCGTCTCCAGCGCGATGTGGAGGCCGCGCGTGTAGGTCGGCAGCGCTGCAGGGTCGAACCACAAGCCGGCCGCGCGGGTGTACGTTTCCACGCGTTCGACTTGAGCCCGCGTTCGGCCGGTCTCCAGCAGGTAGTCGATCGTGTGGCGGTCGACCGGAAAGAAGCCCGTGGTCGCGCCGTACTCCGGCGCCATGTTGGCCACCACGCAGCGGTCGCCTGCGGTCAAAGTCGATACACCGGGGCCGTAGAACTCCACGAACTCGCCGGAGACCCCGATAGCCCGCAGACGCTGCGTAACGACGAGTGCCAGATCGGTCGCCAGCACGCCCGGGCGCAGCGCACCGGTAAGTCGCACGCCGATCACATCGGGAATACGCAGCATGGTTGGCATGCCGAACATCACGGTCTGGGCTTCGAGTCCGCCCACGCCCCAGCCTAGCACGCCGATGCCGTTGACCATGGGCGTATGGCTGTCGGTGCCGATCATCATGTCCGGCACCAACCAGCGCAAGCCATCACGCTCTTGCAGCGTCACCACGGTGGCCAGCTGTTCCAGGTTGATGGTGTGCATGATCCCTGTGCCGGGCGGATTGATGCGCACGCCCCGCAGCACCTTCGAGGCCCAGCGCAGGAATGCGTAGCGCTCCGCGTTGCGCCGCACCTCGATCGCCATGTTCTCCTCGGGTGCGTCCTTGCGCGCGAAGGCCTCGACCGCCAGCGAGTGGTCCACCGACACATCCACCGGCAGGCTCGAGTTCAGCACCGACGGATCGACACCGGCCTCCGACAGCGTGCTGCGCATGGCGGCCAGATCCACCAGCGCGGGCGTGCTGGTCGTGTCGTGCATCAGCACGCGCCCGGGCTGGAAGGCGATTTCCGCTTCGCTGGTGCCGGTGTCGGTCCACGCGAGAAGCGCTGCCAGAGCGGCGTCTTTCTCGGCGCCTTCCATGTTGYGCGCGACGTTTTCCATCAGCAGGCGCAAGACC
>NZ_JBFTPJ010000276.1:0-6295 GCF_056398445.1 Variovorax sp. 01T439_2 | reverse complement strand
GGCCTGCGCTGGCACCGCCGGTCGCACTGGCCGATGGCGGCAAGGACCTGTACATCCTGAAGAACAGGTTCCACGACCAGTTCGCCGCCGACGTTCCGGCCGCGGCCGCGCGCCTGATGGCCGCGACGCAGCGCCCCATCGCCGAGTCGGCGCTCGGCGAGCCGGCGGGCGCTCCCGCGTGGAAGACGGTGCCTTCGTGGTTCGTCTACGGCGACGCCGACAAGAACATTCCGCCCGCGGCGCAGGCCTTCATGGCAGCGCGTGCCAAGTCGGTGAAGACGGTGGTCGTCAAGGGCGCCTCGCACGTGGTGATGACCTCCAGGCCCGATGTGGTCGCGAAGCTCATCGCCGAAGCCGCCAGCCGATAGAGGACTTGCTTCTGCGCACGGTCCTTCGGCAGCACGCGGCCAGGCGCCGCGTCGCACAGATTCCCATTCATCAGCACAAGGCAAACGACCATGACAGATTCCGACGCATCCAGCCGCCGCGCGGCGTTCCACCCCACCCTCACGCGCCGCGGTGCGCTGGTGGCAACGGCGGGCCTTCTTGCAGGTTCGGCGGCCGCGACCTTTGCGGCGACGCCTGCCGACAAAAGCGCCGCAGCGCAAGGCGACGCGATACGGCCCTTGCGCATCGATGTTCCCGAGAATGCAATCGCCGATCTGCGGCGGCGCCTCAGGGCCACGCGCTGGCCCGACCGCGAGACGGTCGGCGATACATCGCAAGGCGTTCAGCTGGCCAGGCTGCAGGCGCTGGTCCGCTACTGGGAAACCGGCTATGACTGGCGCAAGCTCGAGGCCAGGCTCAATGCACTGCCGCAGTTCATCACCACGATCGACGGCGTCGACATCCAGTTCATCCACGTGCGCTCCCGCCATCCGGACGCGTTGCCGCTGGTGCTGACGCATGGCTGGCCGGGCTCGATGCTGGAGTTCCTGAAAACAATCGGGCCCCTGACCGACCCGACCGCCTTCGCAGGCAGTGCCGCCGACGCGTTCCATGTCGTGATCCCGTCCATCCCCGGCCACGGCTTCTCCGGCAAGCCCAGGGAGACCGGCTGGGGCCCCGAGCGCGTGGGCCGCGCGTGGGACACGCTGATGAAGCGGCTGGGCTACACGCACTACGTGTCCCAGGGTGGAGACCACGGCTCGGTGATCTCGGATGCAATGGCACGCCAGGCACCGCAAGGCCTGCGGGGCATCCACCTGAACATGCCCGCCACCGTGCCCGCGGAACTGGTCAAGCCCATCAACAATGGAGATCCCGCGCCGGCCGGGCTGTCGGCGTCCGAGCGGGCGGCGTTCAACACGCTCAGCGCCTTCTTCAAGACCGGCGCCGCCTACGGCGCCATGATGGTGACGCGCCCACAGACGATCGGCTACCCGCTGGCCGACTCGCCGGCTGGCCTGGCCGGGTGGATCTACGAGAAGTTCGCGCAATGGACCGACAGCGGCGGCGAACCCGAGCGCGTGCTCGGCCGGGACGAGATGCTCGACGACATCACTCTCTACTGGCTCACCGACACGGCCGCTTCCTCCTCGAGGTTCTATTGGGAGAACAACAACAACAATTTCAGCGCGGCGGCGCAGAAGACGCAGGACATCTCGATTCCAGTGGCCATCACCGTGTTCCCGGGCGAGATCTACCGCGCGCCCAGGAGCTGGGCCAAGCGCGCCTATCGAACGCTCTACTACTTCAACGAAGCCGGCAAGGGCGGCCACTTTGCCGCCTGGGAACAGCCGCAGCTGTTCAGCGAGGAACTGCGCGCGGCGTTCCGGCCGCTGCGCCAGCCCGCCTGAGCGCGCTCGTTGCGCGACGGCACCGAACTCCGCTGCTAGGCCTGGCCGCCCTCGACCGGCAGCGGCGCCGTCTGCACGTTGTTGCGGCCGGCCCGCTTGGCGCGGTAGAGCATCTCGTCCGCCTGCTTCACCAGTGCGGCCGAGGTTGCGG
This sequence comes from Variovorax sp. 01T439_2, assembly GCF_056398445.1. NCBI lineage: Bacteria > Pseudomonadati > Pseudomonadota > Betaproteobacteria > Burkholderiales > Comamonadaceae > Variovorax > Variovorax sp. 01T439_2. The sequence continues at coordinate 4,345 of NZ_JBFTPJ010000276.1, read as the reverse complement.
CGCCGCCCTGGTAGAACGCCAGGCCGATGCTCGCGGTCACGTTGATCGTGCGCTGCGGCTCGACGGTGAACGGCGTCTGCATGGCCAGCACGAGCTTCGTGGCGGCGGCGACCGCGATGTCGGCATGGGGCAGCCCCTCCATGATCACCGTGAACTCGTCGCCGCCCAGGCGCGCGCGCACGTCGCTGGAACGCAGCCCCTGCGACAGCCGGCCCGAGAAGGCCTTCAGCAATTCGTCGCCCGTCTGGTGCCCGAACTGGTCGTTGATCTGCTTGAAGCCGTCGATGTCCAGGTACATCAGCGCCATCAGGGCTCCCGCGCTGCGGCTGCGGTCCATGGCTTCGCCCAGCCGCGCCTCGAAGCCGGCGCGGTTGGCCAGGCCGGTGAGCGGGTCGATCTGCGCGAGGCCCACCAGGCGCTTCTCCTCGAGCTTCTGCCGCGTGATGTCGGTGATCACGGCGTGGAAGCCGACGATGGTGTCGGCATTGGCCGCGGGCTGCGGGATGTACTGGGCCTCGTAGCAGTTGTAGCTGTCGCTCTGGCTGACTTCGCTCTGGAAGGTGACGACCTCGCCGGCCAGCGCGGCGCGGATGTGCGGCTTCACGGATTCGTAGGCCGGCTCGCCCAGCAGCTCCTGCACGGTATGGCCCTGGATCTGGTCGCGCGAGAGGCCGAACTCGCGTTCGTAGGCCAGGTTGTTGAAGCGGTAGCGCTCGTCGGCATCGATGTAGGCCACCCGCATCGGCAGCGCATCGGCCACGGTGCGCAGGCGGGCTTCGCTTTCCTGCAGCGCTTCCTCGGCCTCGTGATGCGCGGTGATGTCGCTGTCCAGCGTGTAGAGGCCCACCACCTCGCCTTGTTCGTTGCGCTCCGGCACCAGCGTGGCCTGGATGTCGCGGCGCCCGCCGGCCCCCGTCACGCGCCGCTCGTAGGTGACCTGGCGTCCGCCCAGGGCCGCGCGGATGTACGGCTCCATCTGCGCCCATGCCTCCTCGCCGTAGAACTCGCGCAGGCTGCGGCCGAGCAGCTGCTGCGGCTCGATGCCGAACCAGTCCTGGTAGGCCTTGTTGACGAAACGGAAGCGCAGCTCGCGGTCCAGGTAGGAGATCAGCGCCGGCAGGTGGTCCGTCACCATGCGCAGGCGCTGCTCGCTCTCGCGCAGCGCCTGCTCCGCGGCCTTGGCCGCAGAGATGTCGCGCATCAGCCCCGAGAAATATTCGAGCTTGCCGTGCTTGTCGCGGTGCGCGATCACCATGTGGCTGACCGGGAACGGCTGCTTCTGCGCATCCCACACCACCGACTCGCCGACCCAGACGCCGGTGGCGACCGCGGTGGGCACCACCTCCGACCTGAACCGCTCCAGCGTCTGCGGCGGATTGAAGTCGGACACCTTCAGCGTCTCGATCGGGGCATCGAGGTCCACGCCGGTGCGGCGGCGCGCGGCGGGGTTCATGTAGATGAGCCGCCCCTTCGCATCGTTCTGGATGATGAAGTCGGTCGTCATGTCGAAGATGGCCGTGAGCGTGCGAAGGGCCCGCTCGGCGCGCGTGCGCTCGGTGATGTCGGTCACCGTTCCGACATGGCCCATGACGCGGCCTGCAACCAGCACGGGCCGGCTCCGCAAGGCCACCAGCACCTGCGTGCCATCCCTGCGGTGCAGCCGGCGCGTGGCGTTCAGCGGCTCGGCGGCGCTCACGATGCGGACCCAGTCCTGGCGGACCTTCTCGCGGATCTCCTCGCGCACCAGCGTGAGCCAGCCCTCCTGCGCCTCTTCGCGCGCCAGTCCGTGGATCGCCAGGTATTCGTCGTTCACGTAGGTCATGCGTCCTTCGCTGTCGCAGCGGAACAGTCCCACGGGCGATGCATCGGTCACCGCGGCCACCTCGAGCCGCTGCTCGCGCAGCTCGCCCATCAGCGCGTCGAACTCGCGCGCCAGGTCGCCGCGCTCGTCGTTGGCGACGACGTCGAGCCTGACCTGGCTGTCCGGCGATTGGCGCAGCGTGCGGATCGCGTTGCTCAGTGCCTCCAGCGGACGCATGACCCAGGCCGTGCCCAGCCACACCAGCAGCGCGCAGCCCAGGCCGAGCCACAGCAGCTGCAGCAGCAGGTTGCGCCGTGCCTGCTCCAGCGGCGCGTAGGCGGCGCGGGCCGGCACCACGAGGCGAAGATCCCAGTTGGCGCTGCGCACGGTGGCGTGCGTGGCGAGGTCGTTCTCGGGACCGCCGGCAAGGGCCGCCGTGCTGGCCGCGGCAGGCTCGAGCAGCCGCTTCGCATCGGGGTGCATGACGATCCGCGGGGACTCGCCGCGCGTCACGATCTCGTAGTGGCCACCGCGGCCGACGGTGGCGCGGCTCAGGTCGCCGAGCACGTTGGCGCGCTGCAGGTCCAGCGCCGCGCCCAGCACGCCGGCCAGGCGCCCATCCGGTGCCTCGACGGGCACGGCCATGACCACCGCGGGCTGCCGGCCGCCCTTGGTAAGCAGCGGCGCCGAGATGGCGGGCTCGCGCCGGTCGCGCACCTGCTTGAAGTAGTCGCGGTCGGCCACGTTCGGCGGCTGGGCCGCGGCGGGATGGATCGCGACGATGGCGCCGTCCGGCGTGGCCAGCGCGGCGTTGTCGAACATCGCGCGCAGGTCCTTGTCCGCAAGAAAGCGCTGCTGCGCCGCCGGGTCCGCAAAGCCTTCCGCGCCGAGTTCGCGCGCCGCACGCGACAGCGCGGCCAGGTGAACGCCCAGCTTGTAGTCGAGGTCCGCCGCGGCGCTGTCGGTGAGCGCCTGTTGCTGCTCGCGCATCAGGCCGACGTATTCGCTGGAGAGGCTTCGGTACTGCCACCAGCCCGTTGCACCCACCAGGGCGAGCACGAGCAAGGTGATGAGCAAGGCTGTCTTCGTTCTCAGCTTGAGCCGCACTGGGTTTCCTTCGCTGGGCACGACGTCCCGGTCGTTCGGGACTGCGTTTTCCGATGATAGCAACGGGCTGCGCTGTGTCCCCTGCGGAACAGCTGACGTGCACGCGGCCGGCGCGTCGCTTGCGGGACGGTCTCCCGCATCCTGCAATGTTCAAATCTTCGGCATGCGAGCGGTCTGGCCGGGTTGCTCGCCACCCAAGAAAGGACGCTCCCCATGTTTGCCGAACCCTCCGCGAAAACCCGCGAGCTGCTCGAACGCCTCAACAATTTCTTCGACCAGCACATCTATCCGAACGAAGCGCGCTACCACCACGAGATGGACGCCTTCCGCCGCCAGGGCAACGCCTGGCAGGTGTCGCCGCTCGTCGAAGAGCTGAAGCCCGTGGCGCGCGCGGCCGGCCTGTGGAACATGTTCCTGCCGCATCCGCACCGCGACGTGCCGGCCATCTCCAATCTCGACTACGCGCCGCTGTGCGAGGTGATGGGCCGCGTGTCCTGGTCGGGCGAGGTGTTCAACTGCTCGGCGCCCGACACCGGCAACATGGAAACCATCGAGCGCTACGGCACCGAGGCGCAGAAGGACGAATGGCTCGCGCCGCTGCTCGCGGGCGAGATCCGCTCGGGCTTCCTGATGACCGAGCCGGCCGTTGCCTCGTCGGACGCCACCAACATCCAGTGCACGATCCGCCGCGAGGGCGACGAGTACGTGATCAACGGCCGCAAGTGGTTCTCTTCGGGCGCGGGCAGCCCGCGCTGCAAGATCTTCATCGTGATGGGCAAGACCGACCCCGATGCGCCGCGCCATGCGCAGCAGTCGATGGTGCTGGTGCCGCGCGACACCCAGGGCATCACGGTGCTGCGCCATCTTTCGGTGTTCGGCTACGACGATGCGCCGCACGGCCACATGGAAGTGCTGCTGGAGGACGTGCGCGTTCCCGCATCGAGCATCCTGCTGGGCGAAGGGCGCGGCTTCGAGATTGCGCAAGGCCGGCTCGGCCCGGGGCGCATCCACCATTGCATGCGCTCCATCGGCGCCGCCGAGCGTGCGCTCGAACTGATGTGCGATCGCCTGCGCAGCCGCGTGGCCTTCGGCCGTCCGCTCGCGGAGCAGTCGATCTGGCACGAGCGCATTGCCGAGTCGCGCTGCCTGATCGACCAGGCCCGCCTGCTCACGCTCAATGCGGCCCACAAGATGGACACCGTGGGCAACAAGGAAGCGCGCGCCGAGATCGCGATGATCAAGGTGGTGGCGCCCAACATGTCGTGCAAGGTGGTCGACTGGGCGATCCAGGCGCACGGCGCCGCCGGCGTGAGCCAGGACTTCTGGCTGGCCGAGGCCTATGCGCACCAGCGCACGGTGCGCATCGTCGACGGGCCCGACGAAGTGCACCGCAACGCGATTGCCAAGCTCGAACTGGCCAAGCGCGCGGCACCGGCG
>NZ_JBFTPJ010000275.1:0-6296 GCF_056398445.1 Variovorax sp. 01T439_2 | reverse complement strand
GGTGGTAGCAGTGCCAGAGATCATCGTCGTCAACCCGAAGCTCGGCGTGACCAGCCTGCAGCAGCTCGTCGCGCTGGCCAAGGCCAAGCCCGGTACGCTGAATTTCGGTTCCGCAGGTAACGCGACCATTCCTCACCTGGGCGGCGAGCTGTTCAAGCATGAAACAGGCATCGACATCGTGCACGTGCCCTACCGAGGCACCGGCCCGGCGCTGAACGATCTGTTGGCGGGGCAGGTGCAGATGATGTTGGCCGACGTCACCCTGGTGCGCGCGCACATTGAGGCGGGGCGGCTTCTGCCGTTGGCCGTGGCCGGACCGCGGCGCATTGCCGTGCTGCCGGCAGTGCCCACCACGGCTGAGGTTGGCTTGCCCGGCGTGCAGGTGTCGAACTGGCACACGCTGGTGGCGCCCGCAGGCACGCCCGCGGAGGTGGTGGCCCGCCTGCGCGATGCAGTGCAGCGAGCCATGGCATTGCCTGAAGTGCAAAGCCGGCTGACCCAGGAAGGAGCCGAAGCGGTAGTCGGAACGCCAGCGCAGACGCTCGCGTTCCTGGACAAGGAGCGCGCACGCTGGGGTACGCTGGTCAAAAAACTCGGCATCCGCTGGGATTGAAGCGCTTCGCGTATGGCGTGCTGGCGCTGCGACAGTAAACAGGGCGTATCGGTTCAGCCCGATGCTCCTTCCGCGATGCGCCGCCAAGAATCCATCTTGCCAACTTTTTCGCATCGCCAGTATTGGCCTGCGGCTGACCGGGCACCGGTGTCGCGCCCCAGTCTCCGTACTAACGTACCAGCCTTGGATATGGCCTGCCTGCAGCACGGCGAAATCGGCACATTCTTGTAGCGTTGGGATATCGCGAAAAGAAGGGCCTACTAACTTGGTATGCGACCCTCGCTTAGAAAGTCGGGCAGCAAAGGGCCAGGCTCAACCTCAACGGAGGCCATTAGCTCGCATCGGACCAACGCTCAGACGGGGGGCGCCTCCAGTGTCTTGCGAAACTCGACGGCCTCCTTCATCAACCACTCCGCCAGCGCGCGCGCGGGCTGGTTTCGCGCAGCTCGCTTAGCAAAAATCAGGTGATATCCGGCGGCAAGCGGCGCATGCCGTGGCCAGGCTTCCACCAGGCGGCCCTCCCGCACATCGTTGTCGACCAGCACGACATGACCGATGGCGATGCCGAGACCCGCAACGGCCGCAGTGAGCGTTGCCTCGGTGTCCTGCAACTTCATGCTTCGGGCGCTCGACAAGCCTGCCGCGTCGGAGGCTGCGAGCCATCGAGACCACTTGCTGCTTCGCAGGGAGTCATGCAGCCACGGGAACCGGTCCAAGTCACCGATGCGCGCGAGCGCTTGGCCTTTCAGCAGCCGGGGTGAAGCTACCGGAACCAGGCTGTCATGCATCAGCAGCTGTGCGCCGGGCCAGGAACCGTCGCCGTAGTGGATCGCGAGATCGAACCGTTCCTTGCGGAAGTCGGCGTCCCAGATCGACGTGGCGAGCTCGATCTCGACGTCGATGCGTGCGAGGTGCAGCCGCGCCAGCCGCGGGATGAGCCAGCGCGAAGCGAACGACGGCATGGCCAGCACCTTGACCGTCGGTCGTTCGCCGCCGCTCGCGATTCGCATCGCGCCGTGATCCAGCTCATCGAGCGCGCGATTGACTGTCTCGAGATACAGCTCGCCCGCGGCGGTGAGTTGCACGCTGCGATGGCCGCGCAGCACCAGCGTCTGCTGCAAGCCTTCTTCCAGGGAGGCCATGTACCGGCTGATCGCCGATTGGGCGCAGCCGAGATCGCGAGCCGCGGCGGTGAAGCTGCCGCAGCGCGCCACGGCGCGGAACACGCGCAATGCTGTGATCGAGATTTCACTCATGTGTCATGCAAAAAATGGATGGCATGAGATGACCAAAGCGCATTATCCGAGCCGCCTTTCCCATGCCTAATTGCCCATTCTCTGACAAAGCTGCAGGAGCTCCCATGTTGAAAGTGCATGTGCCACCGGACATCTTCACGCCCATCGGCCCCTACGCCCAGGCCATCGAGGCCTCCTCGGTGGAGCGGCTGCTTTTCATCAGCGGCACGATGGGACTTGAGCCCGACGGCCGCTTGGCGGGCGACTTCGAGGCTCAAGCCACCCGCGTCTGGTCCAACATCGACGCCACGCTGAAGGCGGCCGGAATGGAGCGTACGAACCTCGCCAAGCTCACCATCTGGCTGGCGAACCGGGAGGACTGGCGTCTGGGTGCCGAGATCCGTCAACGCTACCTTGGCGACCACAAGGTGGCGATGTCGGTGGTGCAGGCCGGGCTGGTCGATTCGAGTTGGCTGATCGAAGTCGATGYGATTGCGGTGGCCTGAGATGATGAACTTCGAACTCAACGGCCAGCGGACCGAACTCGACCTGCCCGGCGACATGCCGCTCCTTTGGGCACTGCGCGACGTAATCGGCCTGACCGGGACCAAGTTCGGCTGCGGCATGGCGCTGTGCGGCGCATGCACGGTGCATCTGGACGGCGTGGCCGTCCGCGCCTGCCAGACACCGTTGTCGGCGATCAGCGGCAAGCGCGTCACCACCATCGAGGGGATAGGGCAGACGGCGCTGGGCCGCAGCGTGCAGAAGGCCTGGCTCGACGAAGAGGTGGTGCAGTGCGGCTACTGCCAGTCGGGCCAGATCATGTCGGCCTGCGCGCTGCTGAAGCAAACGCCCAAGCCCAACGACGGCGAGATCGACTCGGCGATGTCCGGCAACATCTGCCGCTGCGGCACCTACTCGCGCATCCGCGTGGCCATCCATCGCGCGGCCGATGCCGGGGGCAAGGCATGAACGCTTCCTCGCACGATGTGTCCCGGCGGGTCTTCCTGGTTGCCGGCGGATCGCTCGCACTTGGCGTCGCATTCAACGGTGCGGGCGCACGGGCCGCCACCGAGAAGCGCGCTGCGTTCGAGCCGAATGCGTTCATCCGGATCGATGCCGACGACACCATCACGCTGACCATGCCCCGTGTGGAGATGGGCCAGGGAACCTACACGGCCCTGTCGATGCTGATCGCCGAAGAACTCGAGATCCCGCTCGCCCGCGTCAAGCTCGCCCATGCGCCGCCCGATGCGTCCCGTTATGGCAACCCCCGAGCCGGCGGCGCGCAGATCACCGGGGGCTCGAACTCCGTTCAGGGTGCTTGKGAGCCGCTCCGGACGGCAGGCGCCATGGCGCGTGTCATGCTCGTCGAGGCGGCCGCGCAGGAATGGCGTGTTGCGGCGGCCGAGTGCAGCGCGCACGACGGTGTCGTGATCCACGCGCCCAGCGGCCGGCAACTCGCCTACGGGCAACTGAGCCAGCGGGCGGCCGGCTTGCCGTTGCCGCAGCAAGTCACCCTCAAGGCACCGGAAGCCTTCAAGCTCATCGGGCGTCCGGTCAAGCGGCTCGATGCCGCGGAAAAGATCGATGGTCGCGCGCGTTACGGCATCGACGCGAGGCTGCCGAAGATGCGCTATGCCGCTGTTGCGGCAAGCCCTGCTTCAGGCGGCAAGCTGGTGAGCGTGGACGATCGCGCGGCATTGGCCTTGCCCGGGGTACGCCAGGTGGTGCGCATCGACAACGCCGTGGCGGTGATCGGAGACCATTCATGGGCTGCAAAGCAGGGACTTGCAGCGTTGAAAGTCGTCTGGGACGACGGGCCGGCGGCGAGCATGTCGACGGCCGGGATCCGCAAGAAGCTGGAGGATGGTCTCGCACGGCAAGATGGCGCTGTGGCGCGTGCGCAGGGTGATGCCGACGCGGCGCTGCGCGGCGCGGCCAAGCGGCTCACGGCCATCTACCATTCGCCGTTTCTCGCCCATGCGGCGATGGAACCGATCAACTGCACCGTGGACCTTCGCGCGGATGGCTGCGACGTCTGGGTGAGCACGCAGGCACCGACACGCGCCCGCGACCTCGCGGCGCGCGCATCGGGACTCGCAGCCGACAAGGTCCGCATCCACAACCACCTGATAGGCGGCGGATTCGGGCGCAGGCTCGAAGCCGACTACGTCGAGCAATCGGTGGCCTTGTCGCGGAACGTACAAGGGCCGGTCCAGTTCATCTGGTCGCGAGAAGAAGACATTCAGCACGACATTCTGAGGCCGGCCTATGTCGACCAGCTCAGTGCGGCGATCGATGCACAAGGTCGCCCGACCGCCATCACGCACCGGGTGGTCGGCTCGTCGATCATGGCTCGCGTCGCGCCGGGCCTGTTTCGCAATGGACTGGATCACGACGCGGTCGAGGCTGGTTTGGGTCCCTATGAATGGCCCGCTTCCAGGCTGGACTATGTGCGCGAGGAGCCGGGGGGCGGCATGGTCACAGGTTGGTGGCGCGGCGTGGGGCCCACGCACAACTGCTTCGTGGTGGAAAGCTTCGTGGACGAACTGGCCTCGATGGCCAACAAGGATCCCGTGGCCTTCCGCCTGGCGCTGCTGCCCGAGCGTTCGCGTGCTCGGGCGGTTCTGGAACTGGCGGTCCAGAAGGCGGGCTGGGATGCGCCCTTGCGCCCCGCGGCGGCGAAAGGCGCCAAGCGTGGCCGCGGAGTTGCGGTGCTGGCCGCGTTCGGCAGCTACCTGGCCCAGGTGGCCGAGGTGACGGTCGATGCATCTGGCGACATCGTTGTCGACCGCGTCGTATGTGCGGTGGACTGCGGCATGGTCGTCAATCCTGACACGGTCGAGGCGCAGGTGGAAGGGGGCATCCATTTCGGCGTCAGCGCGGCCTTGTGGGGCGAGATCACCATCAAGGCCGGCCGTGTCGAGCAAAGCAACTTCCATGACTATCGGGTCTTGCGGTTGTCGGAGGCGCCGAAGGTGGAGGTCCATATCGTGCCGAGCCGGGAAGCGCCGGGTGGCATTGGCGAACCCGGTACGTCGGTTGTGCTGGCAGCTTTGGCGAACGCCGTGTCTGCCGCCACCGGTCAACGGCTGCGCAGCCTGCCTCTGCGCTCCAACTCCGCTTGAGATGACATTCCTTCCTTTCAATATTCTGAAGATGCCTCTGCCCTCCATCGCGATCCGGCGCCGATCTGCGGCGCAACGAACCAAGCATCTGCTTTTGTTTCCGTTGCTTTCCCTTGTCCTGTGCGTACCTGCGACAGCCGATCAGGGATTGGCTACAGCCAAAGCCTGCATGGCCTGCCATGACGTCGGCAAGAAGCTTGTCGGGCCGTCTTTCAGAGACATCGCAGGGCGCTACAAGGGGCAAGTCGGTGCCGCCGATGCCTTGGCGGGGAAGATCATGAAGGGCAGCGCCGGCGCTTGGGGCAGCGTGCCGATGCCTGCCAATGCACAAGTCAATGCCGAGGAGGCTAAGAGGCTTGCGACCTGGCTATTGGGCGATCTCTAGGGAACGTTAGATGAAATCGTAAATTGGCTTGCCGGCGAAGGTGCGTGTTTGGCCCGTCGCGCTCGCAGGCTTGTCTCACTGGGAATCCCATGCGTTTGAGAGCCTCTGTGGCCCATTCACGCTGTCTGCGGGCGCCCCTGCCCCATCATCGCAATCAGTTTCCTTCTGATCATCCCAGGTTCGAGAGCGCAAGCAGCGTGATCACATGCGCCGTGTTCTTGGCCAGCCCTTTGAACCTCACCTTCGCGAGGCCGGACTGCCGCTTGATCACGCGGAACGGGTGCTCCACCTTCGCCCGGATGCGGGCCTTATGGAACTCCTGCTTGCGCGCTCTGATCTTGACCCGGCCCTCTGGCATCCTTGCCATGTCGCTGGGTCGGCCTGCAATGTTCCATTGCACGTCCCGCTTTACTCGGCTCTGTGCTCCCCGATAGCCCGAGTCTGCCCACCCTGCATCTTCTTTGCCGTGCACCAGGCCGCTCACCTGTTCCACGTCCGCCTCGCTGGCCGCAGTGGTCATCACCGTGTGTGCACCAGCCCCGAATCGGCATCCACGCCGATGTGCGCCTTCATCCCGAAGTGCCACTGGTTGCCCTTCTTCGTCTGGTGCATCTCAGGGCCCCGTTCGCCGCTCTCGTTCTTGGTCGAACTGGGCGCCGCGATGATCGTGGCGTCCACGATGGAGCCTCTCTTCAGAAGCAATCCCTTCTTGACCAGGGAGGCGTTGACCTGCTTAAAGATGTCCTCGGCCAGATCGCTAGCCTCCAGCAAGTGACGGAAGTTCAGGATAGGTCGCCGTCGTCGCAGTGCGGTGCGGTGTCAGGCATGCGTGCTGCCACCGCCATACGCCGATTCAGCTATGCACGGCGCCAGTGACCGAATAGCAGCCTTGCCGCCGAGCGCATGGCAGAGCTCGCGCCGCTCCCTAGACT